>JAAZAR010000044.1 GCA_012514235.1 Actinomycetota bacterium | reverse complement strand
CGCTCGAAGGGGCCGTAGTCCATCTCTACCTGCTGGTAGATGCGGCCTTCGCGCGTCTGGAACGTGCGCTCGCCGCGAACCACCAGCTCGCGCCGGTCGACGAGGAGCTCGATGTCGCTCATCGCCAGGCCCGGCAGGTCGAACCGCACCACGATCTCCCGCGTGTCCTCCTCGAAGTAGGCGTCGGCGGCGGGACGGAAGCCGCGGCCGCTGAACTGCCTGGTCGCGATCACGCACGAGTCGTTGAAGGCGCGCAGGACCTCGTTGTGAAGCTTCTCAACATCCACGGGGTCGACTCCTTGCGCAGGGGCCCCGGCGGCGACGAAGCCCGGCGCCGGGGCACGCTCTTCCGGGAACTCCTCAGGGACCTACCCGGTTCGTGAGGGAGAGTAACGACGCCCGTGGCGGGCGGCAAGCGCCCAAAGGGGAGACAGTCCGCCAGAGGGCACGTGGCCGGCGCCGCAGCGTGGCGACGCGTGCACGATCCCTCCCTGCGACGCCGCCTGACGCCGGCGGCCGGTCGGGCTCGTGCATCCGTCCCCTCGACGGCGTAGGATCGTCGCGTGCAGCTGGCCTTCACCACCGTCGATGAGTTCCACAGCCTGCTCGAGCAGGCCGGCGAAGCTCTCGACTTCCGGGACGTGTGGCCGCGCCTCTTCCCCGTCGCCAACTGCCCTCCGGCGCTCATGCGCAAGCTCGTCGCCGACATCGTCGAGAGCGACGAGCGCTTCGTCTGGGAGAGCGACGTCCACGTCGGGCTGGCCGCCTGGCAGGCCCGCCGGCGCGACCTCGCGGACGTCGCGTTCACCGTGGTCGACCTCGAGACGACCGGGGCCACCCCCGGCTTCTGCAAGATCACCGAGATCGGCGCCGTACGCATCGAGGACGGGCGCGAGGTCGCCAGCTTCTCCGCGCTCGTCGATCCGGGGGTGGCCATCCCCGCCTTCATCACGGGTATCACGGGCATCGACGACGAGACCGTCGCCGGGGCGCCGCCGATCGAAGAGGTGCTGCCCAGGTTCGTCGAGTTCTCGGCGCACTCCGTCCTCGTAGCCCACAACGCCCCGTTCGACCTCGGGTTCCTCGACTACGAGCTCGCCAGGCTGCGCGGGCAGACGTTCCCGCGGCCCGCGCTCGACACGCTGCGGATCGCCCGCAAGCTCTGCCCGCAGCAGAAGTGCTCGCTGAGCGCCCTGGCCTATCGCTTCGACACGCGAGTCAGGCCCGTGCACCGTGCGCTGCACGACGCTCAGGCCACGGGCGAACTGCTGCTCCTCTTCCTCTCACGGCTGCAGGAGCAGGGCATGCACACGCTGGAAGAGGTGGTGCGCTTCTGCGAGCCCGCCACCCGCCGCAACTACCACAAGATCTCGCTCACCGAGAAGCTGCCCACCACCACGGGCGTGTACGTCATGAGGGACGGCAAGGGTGCGCCGCTGTACATCGGCAAGGCCGACAACCTGCGGCGCCGCACGCGCGACCACTTCCTGCAGCGCCAGGCCTTCCACGCCCGCCAGGCGCTGGAACTCCTGGAGCGCATCGACGTCCACGAGACGGGCTCCGAGTTCGGCGCCCTGATGCTCGAGGGGCGGCTCATCGCGAAGCACCGGCCGCCCTACAACTCCCACGGCACGCGCGCCGGCGGCTACCAGTACGTCAAGCTCACGGCCGAGGAGTACCCGCGGCTGTACGTGACGCCCAATTCGCGTGACGACGGCTCCTACTACGCCGGGCCGTTCCGCAAGGCCTCCCTGGCCCGGCGCTTCGTCGACACCGTCAACGGCGCCTACCCGCTGCGCACGTGCGCGCATCTGCCGAGGGGAGAGCGCGTGCGCCCCTGCCACCGCGCCGGCACCGGGGCGTGCCTCTCGCCGTGCCGGCGAGCCCTCAACGGCGAGTACTCGGCCGTGGTCGAGCAGGTCGCCCTCGTGCTGCGCGGACAGGGCGACGACCTCGACCGCCGGCTGGTCGAGCGCCAGCAGGCCTTCGTCAAGGCGCTCGCCTTCGAGCAGGCGGCACGACTGCAGCACCAGCGCGAGACGGCCGAACGCGCACTGCGCATGGTCCGGAGGCTGCGCGCGGCCCGGCGCAACGACCTCGTCCTGGTGTACCCCGCCCACCGGCGCGGCTGGGTGGCGCTCTGGGGAGTGCGCGGCGGCTGCATCGCGGTCGAGCGCGAGGTCGGGCGCGCCGCGTTCGACGCGTCGGCCGCCGCGGCGTTCGTCGCCGAGGTCGGCGCCGCCGGGCCTCCTCGTCCGCCGCTGCCGGCGGCCGCCGTGGACGAACTGCTGCTGGTGCACTCCTGGGTCGAGGCGCACCGGGCCGCGCCCGGCGTCGTCGACCTGCGGGAGTACGTCGCGGGCGGCGAGGACGCGGCCTCGGCCGCCGCCCGCCTGCTCGCCGCCGTCCGGCTCGCCGCCAGCGGCGATCCGGAGCCCGCTCCCGCCTCCGCCGAGATCACGCCGGCGCCCTGACACGCCCTCGCGGGCGCCGGTCAGGGCACGCGGCGCAGCACAGGCCGGGAGGGCGGGACTCGAGGGTCTCCTCGGGCGCAAGAGTCGCGCCCCGGACGCACGAGGGGCGGGCACGACGCGAGGCGCACGCCGGACGCACGAGGAGCGGGCGGGAGGCCTCCTTCCGAGTCTCCCGCCCGCCCCATGGCATCCGGCGTGCGCCGTCAGGCGCCGCGGCACGACCGGCCGCGGCCCTCCGGCGTCATTCCTCCATCGCCCGCGGGCGCCGCCGCACGAGCACCAGCACGACGACGACCACTGCCGCGGCGACCGCCACGCCGACGATGATCCACGTCGTGGAGCTGCCGCCGCTGGTCTCGGCCGCGACGGCCGACTTCGGCTTGATGGTCAGGAAGTTGGCGTACCCGCCGTTGCCGAACGGCGGGACCAGCGTGTTGCCGTTCGGGTGCGGGATCGCGATGTACCCCTCCCACTTGGCGATGTTGTAGGCCTCGAAGTCCGGACGGTAGTCGGTGACGATGTAGGGAGACTGCTCGTACAGGATCTGCTGCATCCGGTCGATGAGCGCCTTGCGCTTGTCCTGATCCAGCTCGACGGCCTGCTGCTTGTAGAGCTCCTCGTACTCCGGATCGGTCCAGTAGGAGTCGCTCCAGTTGCCGATCTGGGCCTTCGTGAAGTAGCTCAGCATCGAGCCCGGGTCGTAGTCGAGGTACCAGCCCCACAGGAACATGTCGTAGTCCGGCGTGAGGACGTCGCCCTCGTAGTTGAGGATCGTGTCGCTGAGCGTGGACGAGTCCATCACGGAGAGCTCGACGGGGACGCCGACGTCCTTGAACCAGCCGGCGATGAGCTTGCCCATCTGCTGCTCTTCCGAGGACTCCGAGCGGGCGACCAGACGCAGCTTGATGGGCTCGCCCTTGTACTCGCGCACGCCGTCGCCGTCGCTGTCCTTGTACCCGGCCGCGTCGAGCAGCTCGGCGGCCTTCTCCGGATCGTAGGTGTACTTGACGTCGGCCGGGGGCTCCCAGTGCCAGTCCGGGTCACTGTAGTAGTTCGGCGGGATGATGGTCGTCCCGGGCACGGTCGAGCCCATCATGATCAGGTCGACGCCCTTCTGCAGGTCGACGGCGTAGTTCATCGCCTGGCGGAACTTGACGTCCTTCAGGACCGGATGGCCCTTGCTGGGTCCCTCGTAGCAGTTGAAGGCGAGCTGGTCGAACGCGTCAGTGGCGATGGCGCGCGCCTCGATGTTGGGGTCGCTCTCCAGCTGCTTGACCTGTGTCGGCACCAGATTGCAGGCGCCGTCGATGGTGCCGGCCTTGAGGTCCTGCAGCATGGTGTCGCCGTTCGTGTAGTACGTGAAGAAGATCTCGTCGATGGCCGGCTCTGGGCCCCACCAGTGGGGATTGGCGACCAGACGGACGTAGCTGTTCTTCTTCCACTCGACGCACTTGAAGGGGCCTGAGCCCACGTACGGCGGCGTGTTCTGGTACTTCTTCCCCACGTCCTTGATCGGGATCTTGGACCAGATGTGCTCGGGCAGGATCGGCACCCAATGGCGCGTCATGTCCGGCTTGGGCTTGGAGCACACGAACTCCACCGTGTAGTCGTCGATCGCGGTGGCCTTCTCGATGAGGTTGGTGTAGGCGGTGAGGTTGGACGTCTGGTCCGGGTTGTTGACGATGAAGTTGTAGGTGAAGGCGACGTCCTTGGCGGTGAGCGGCACGCCGTCGTCCCACTTCGCATTCTTGCGCAGCGTGAAGGTCCACGTGAGACCGTCGTCGCTCACCGACCAGTCGGTGGCCAGGCCGGTGGAGTCCTCGCCCTTCATCGGCGCGAGCTTCTCCGGGTCGTACCCGACGAGCGAGTCATAGGTGAGGTACCACATCTCGAACGCCGGCGACTCGAAGCCGATGAACGGGTTGAGGTTGTCCGGCTGGCGAGTCCACCCGACCTTGTAGACGACCTTGCCGGAGTCGCCGGCCGGTGATGCCGCGGCGTCGGGCGAGGCGCTCTCCGAGCCAGACGCGTCCATGGCCCACACGAGACCCATGACGGCGACCACCGCCACGACGAGCAGGACGAGTGCTGGATGAATGCGTCGTGATTGGGTCACGATCTCCCCCCTTTGTTGGATCGCTGATGCCCGTCGCGCCGGCGATGCCCCCACAGCTCAGCGACGACTTGAGCCATGGTCTCACGTCGGGGTCCCGGTCACCAAGTCCGGTAGCCTTGTTGGTTTGACGCCGGACGGCGCCGGAAACGTCGGTCCGCAGCACGCCACACGCGGCGCTGGCCGGCGGCCGTTCGGGGAAGGTCTACGATAGGGACCACCGACAAGGGGAGGCCGCGCGTGGACGACGGGCGTGTGACCATCGACAGCAGCAGCTACGACGCCGTCATCTTCGACCTGGACGGCGTCGTCACCCAGACGGCCGCCGTGCACGCGGCGGCCTGGAAGCGGCTCTTCGATGCGTACCTCGCGGAGCGAGCCGGCGAGGACCCCTTCCGCCCCTTCGACCTGGACGCCGACTACGCCCGGTACGTGGACGGCAAGCCGCGCTACGACGGGGTGCGCGATTTCCTCCTCTCCCGCGGCATCGAGCTGCCCTGGGGCGATCCCTCGGACCCGCCGGAGCGGGAGACGGTGTGCGGGCTCGGCAACCGCAAGAACGCGCTCTTCACCGCCGAGGTGCGCGAGCACGGGGTGCGGACGTTCCCCACGACCATCGAGCTCATCCGCCACCTCCACGCAGCCGGCATCAGGACCGGTCTCATGTCGTCCAGCAAGAACACCGCCATGGTGCTCGAGGCGACGGGGACGACGGACCTTTTCGAGGTGCGCGTGGACGGCGTGGTGGCCGCACAGGTCGGCCTGCCGGGCAAGCCGGACCCGGCCATGTACCTCGAGGCGGCGCGCCGCATGGGCGTCGAGGCGGCGCGCTCCGTGGTCGTCGAGGACGCGCTCTCGGGGGTCGAGGCCGGCCGTCGCGGCGGGTTCGGCCTCGTGATCGGCGTCGACCGGCTGGGTCAGGCCGAGGCGCTGCGGGCGGCCGGCGCGGACGTCGTGGTCGGCGACCTCGCCGAGGTCGACGTCCGCGCCTGACGCCGTCGGAGGTCCGCCGCGCCGTCAGACGGGCGGCGGGACCTCCGCGCCGCCGCCCGGAGGTCCGCCGCGCCGCGCCCGCGTCAGGCCGCGAGCCGCGTCTCCTCCGAGCGGTCCTCCTCGAGCAGTTCCACGCCGAACATGTCATTCTCGAGGACGTAGATGCGCCGGAGCTTGTCGCCGCCCTCCAGCTCGGGCGTGATGAGGTCCTTGATGTAGAGGACCACCGACTCGAGCGACGAGCGCCCGGCGACCTCGGTGAGGTCCTTGCCGTCGAGCTCGCCGATCTTCTCGATGATCGGCGTCGCGTCCGTCATGAACTCACGCGCCGGGCCCTCGTACTCGATATGTACGTCGTACTTGGCCTCTTCCTTCTTGCCGTGACGGGTCCAGAAGGCGTTGAACGTCTGGTTCCAACTGACGACCATGGTCGCCTCCGTGAGTAGCCTGTGATGGAGTCTGTATTCCCGGCCTCTGCCGACTCCCGCCGGATCTTCCGTCCGACGTTTACACGAACATATGTTCGTGTTACGCTCACCGTCCCCGCATCATCCACCCGCGCGTCAGGAGCCCGGCATGCCCAGCGGCGGAGCCACCTCCGAAGACAGACCCGGTACCCGGTCCACCGGCGCCGCCCGGGCTCGCGCCGGCCGCCCGGGACCCGGAGGTCAGGCCGTCCCCGTCGCCGTCACCTGGGACGAGCGGCAGCGGCGCCCCGTCGCCTTCGTCTGGCGCCGCCGCCGGTATCGGGTCGAGCGCGTCCTCGAGACCTGGGTCCTCGAGACGGGCTGGTGGAAGGACGAGGGGCACGTCAGCCGCTCGTACTGGCGAGTGCGGGCCGAGGGGCGGGTCGTCGACCTTCGGTACGACCGCATCGCCAGGACGTGGGCCATCGAGAGGGAGCTCGCGTGAGCAGCCAGCGGAGCTTCGTCCACCTGCACACGCACACTACGTTCTCGTTCGGCGACGGCGCCTGCCGCATCCCCGAACTGGTCGCGCGCGCCGCCGAACTCGGCATGCCGGCCCTCGCGGTCACCGACCACGAGGGGCTGTACGGCGCCGTCCGCTTCTACCAGGCCTGCAAGGCGGCCGGCGTCAAGCCCATCGTCGGCGTGGAACTCACGGTCGAGCCGGCGGTGGGTCCCGGCGGACGCGTCTGGGAGCCGGGCGTGAACGAGGCCGGCCCCGCAGCCGGCGCGGCCCTGGCCGATCCCGCGGCGGCGGCCGCGCTCGGCGTGGCGCCCACGGGCGCGGCCGATGCCGCGACGACGGTCGCGCAGGCGGGCGCCACCGGAGCGGCCGCGCCCACCCCGGACGGCCGCATCGCGCAGCTCAAGGCGGCGGCCACGGTGCCGCCCGCCGCCGCCCGCGCCTCCGG
>JAAZAR010000116.1 GCA_012514235.1 Actinomycetota bacterium | reverse complement strand
CGCTCGCCGCTGGTGATCCAGATGACCCCCACGATCACCGCCATCGCGATGACGATGAAGAGGACGATCGGCAGGATGTCCATCGTGAAGAGCTGCGCGGCGCCGCCGGGGATGCTGGACACGATGCTGATGAAGATCATGATCGACATGCCGTTGCCGATGCCGCGCGCGGTGATGAGCTCCCCGAGCCACATGACGACGACGGCGCCTGCGACGAGGCTGGAGACGATGAGCGCTGCCCGCCACCAGTTCAGGTCCGGCAGCGCGTTGTACTGGCGGAACAGGATGATGTAGCCGAGCGACTGCATGAGCGAGAGGCCGACCGTGAGCCAGCGGGTGTACTTGGTGATCTGCTTCTGGCCCTGCTCACCCTCCTTGGCCAGCTCCTCCAGCTTGGGGATGACCACGGTGAGGAGCTGCATGATGATCGACGCGGTGATGTACGGCATGATGCCGAGCGCGAAGATCGCGACCCGCCGCAGCGCGCCGCCGGAGAACAGGTCGAGGAAGCCGACCACGCCGGCGCCGCCCTGCTCGAAGAAGTCCTCGAGCGCGGCGAGGTCGATGCCGGGCACCGGGACGTAGGCGCCGAACCGGTAGATGGCGACCATCGCCGCGGTGAAGAGGAGCTTCGTCCGGAGATCCGGGATTCTCCAGGCGTTGGCGAGCGACTGCCAGAGCTTGTTGTTCACGGCAACCCCCTGGCGCCGGTCAGATGAGCTCGGCCTTGCCGCCGGCCGCCTCGATCTTCTCGACGGCGCTGCGGGAGTACATGTGTGCGCGCACGGTGAGCGACACCGTGAGCTCGCCGCCGCCGAGCACCTTGATCGGCGTGCGCGTGTTCTTGACGATGCCCTTGGCGACGAGCGCCTCCGGGGTCACCTCGTCGCCGGCCGAGAACGCGGCGGCCAGGCGGCCGACGTTGACCGGCACCGCGTACGTGCGAAACGGCCCGATGGGCATGCTCTTCTTCATGTGCGGGCCGCGCAGCTTGCCCAGGCGCATGTAGAGCGGCATCTGCCCGCCCTCGTAGCCCGGACGCACGCCGCCGCCGGAGCGAGCGTTGTAGCCCTTGTGGCCCTTGCCGGCCGTCTTGCCCTGGCCCGTGCCCTTGCCCCGGCCGAGACGCTTGGTGGCCTTGGTCGAGCCCGGGTTGGGACGCAGGTTGTGGAGTCCGAGTTCCTCAGTCATGTCACGACTTCTTCGCTGCCGGGCGCACCTCGACGAGGAACGCAACTTTCTTGACCATGCCGCGGACCACGGGGGTGTCCTCGTGCACCACGGTGTGACGGATACGCTTGAGGCCGAGCGCGCGGAGCGTGCCGCGGTGCTCGGGCTTGTGCCCGATCGCGCTCCTGACCTGCGTGATCTCGATCTGACTCATGCGGATCAGGCCTCCTTCGCGGCGGCCTCGGCGGCCTCGGGCTCGCGCTGGTCGAGGCCGAGCACCTTGCTGACGGGGATGCCGCGCAGACGCGCGACGCTCTCGGGCGTCTTGAGGGACTGCAGGCCCGCGACCGTCGCGCGCACAAGGTTGATGGGGTTGGTGGTACCCAGCGACTTCGTGAGGATGTCGCGGACGCCGGCCAGCTCGAGCACGGCGCGCACGCCGCCGGCGGCGATGACGCCGGTACCGGGGGCAGCCGGCTTGAGCAGCACACGGGCGGCACCGTAGCGGCCGATGACCTCATGGGTCGTGGTCGTGCCGTTGTAGCGCGGCACGGTGAACAGGTTCTTCTTGGCGTCCTCGATCGCCTTCTGGATCGCCAGCGGCACCTCGCGCGCCTTGCCGTAGCCGGCGCCCACGTGCCCGTTCTCGTCGCCGACGACGACCAGAGCCGTGAAGGAGAACCGCCGGCCGCCCTTGACGACCTTGGCGACGCGGTTGATGTCGACGACGCGCTCTTTGAGCTCGTTGCCTTCGCTGAATGATCCTCTAGCCACGGGGTCCTATTCTCCTTGTCAGAAAGCCAGGCCGCCCTCGCGGGCGCCCTCGGCGAGAGCCTTGACTCGGCCGTGATACAGATAGCCCGAGCGGTCGAAGACGACGCTCTCGATGCCCTTGTCCTTGGCGCGCTGCGCGAGCAGCTCGCCGACCTTCCTGGCGACCTCGGCCTTCTTCAGGCCGGAGCCGTCGACCTCGCCGGAGCGGGCCGCCACGATGGTCGTCGCGGTGACGTCGTCGACGAGTTGCGCGTAGATCGCCTTGTTGGAGCGGAACACCGAGACGCGCGGGCGCGTGGCGGTACCGCTCATGCGGCCGCGGATGCGGCGCTTGCGCCGCGCCCGGGCCTCTCTGATGCTGGTTACGCTCATCTTCTGGTCGTTCCTCTTCTCTCAGGCAGCGGCCTAGGCGCGCTTGCCGACCTTGCGCTGGACGTATTCGCCGGCGTACCGGATGCCCTTGCCCTTGTAGGGCTCGGGCGGCCGGATGGAGCGCACCTTGGCTGCGGTCTCACCGACGACCTGCTTGTCGATGCCCCTGACGACGACCACGGTCTGCTGGGGGCACTCGAACGTGACGTGCTCGGGCGGCGTGATGACCACCGGATGGCTGTAGCCGACCAGCAGTTCCAGATCGTCTCCCTTGACGCTGGCGCGATACCCGACGCCCACGATCTCGAGTCGCTTCTCGAAGCCGTCGGTGACGCCCGTCACCATGTTGGCGATGAGCGTCCGGGTGAGCCCGTGCAGCGAGCGATGCTGCCCGCTGTCGGTGGGCCGCTTGACCTCGATGACGCCGTCGCCGACCTCCACCATCATCTCGCGGGGCACGCGCTGGGTGAGCTCACCCTTGGGACCCTTCACGGTGACGACGGCGTTGTCGTACTTGAACTCCACGCTGTCGGGCAGCGGGATTGGGGCTTTTCCGATCCTCGACATGTCCCGTCCTTACCAGATGAAGCAGATGACCTCGCCGCCGAGGCCGAGCTTCTGTGCTTCAGCGCTCGTCACGAGGCCCTTCGACGTGGAGATGATCGCCGTGCCGAGCCCGCCCAGCACCTTGGGCAACGTCTCCTTCTTGGCGTAGATACGACGCCCGGGCTTGGAGACGCGCTTGATGCCGGAGATGACGCGCTCACGGTTCTTTCCGTACTTGAGCTCGACCACGATGACCGGGCCGTGCTCGCCCTGCTTGGTGTCGTAGCCGGTGATGTAGCCCTGCTCCGTCATGAGGCGAGCGATCTCGGCCTTCATCTTGGAGGCCGGGATCTCCACCGTGCTGTGACGCGCGGTGCTGCCGTTGCGGATGCGCGTGAGCATGTCGGCGATGGGGTCTGTCATCGACATCGTCCTCGCCTCCTCACCAGCTCGACTTGGTCAGACCGGGGATGACGCCCTGGTGCGCGACTTCGCGCAGACAGATGCGGCAGAGCCCGAACTTACGGTAATAGGCACGCGGGCGGCCGCAGCGCTGACAGCGGTTGTACTCGCGTGTCTTGTAACGCTGCCTGCGTCCCGCCTTCACCACGAGGGATGTCTTGGCCATGCTTCAACTGCTCCTAATTGG
>JAAZAR010000011.1 GCA_012514235.1 Actinomycetota bacterium | reverse complement strand
GCCGGCCCCGGCGTGTACATCTGCGACGAGTGCATCGACCTCTGCAACGAGATCATCGATGAGGAGCTCACCGCACCGGCGACGCTCGATCTGGAGCAGCTGCCCAAGCCGCGCGACATCTACGGCATCCTGAACGACTACGTCGTGGGCCAGGACGAGGCGAAGCGCGCCCTGGCCGTCGCCGTGTACAACCACTACAAGCGCGTCCAGGCCGTCGCCAGCGGCGAGACGGACGTGGAGCTTCAGAAGAGCAACATCCTGCTGCTCGGCCCCACCGGGTGCGGCAAGACCCTGCTCGCCCAGACGCTGGCGCGCATCCTCAACGTCCCGTTCGCCATCGCCGACGCCACGGCGCTCACAGAGGCGGGCTACGTGGGCGAGGACGTCGAGAACATCCTGCTGAAGCTCATCCAGGCCGCCGATTTCGACGTCAAGCGCGCCGAGACCGGCATCATCTACATCGACGAGATCGACAAGATCGCCCGCAAGGCCGACAACCCGTCGATCACCCGCGACGTCTCGGGCGAAGGCGTCCAGCAGGCGCTGCTCAAGATCCTCGAGGGCACCGTGGCCAGCGTGCCGCCGCAGGGCGGGCGCAAGCACCCGCACCAGGAGTTCCTCACCATCGACACAACCAACGTGCTGTTCATCTGCGGCGGCGCGTTCGCGGGTCTCGACAAGGTCATCGAACGCCGCATGGGCAAGCAGGGCGTCGGGTTCATGGCCGACGTCATCAGCAAGGCCGACAAGGATCCGGGCACGATCTTCACGCACGTGCTGCCGGAGGACCTCCTCGACTTCGGCCTCATCCCCGAGTTCATCGGCCGGCTCCCGGTCGTGAGCGCCGTGCACAATCTGGACGAGGACGACCTCAAGCGCATCCTCACGGAGCCGAAGAACGCGCTCACGCGTCAGTACCAGAAGTTCTTCTCCCTGGACGGCGTTGAGCTGGTGTTCGCCGAGGAGGCCCTGGGGGCCATCGCCGCCAAGGCACTCGACCGCGGCACCGGGGCGCGAGGCCTGCGCTCCATCATCGAGGAGTCGCTGATGGGCGTGATGTTCGACCTGCCGAGCCGCACCGACGTGCGCAAGTGCGTCATCACCAGAGAGACCATCGAGAAGGGCATCGACCCGACTCTTCTCACCGAAGCGGACAAGTCGCTACCGGAGCGTGACGCCGAATCCGCCTGAGACTACCGTGACCACCGGCGAGGGGCAGGGCGGCGGTGCCGCCCTGCCCCTCTTGCCGACTCGCGAGATCGTCCTGTTCCCGCGCATGGTCGCGCCCCTCTTCGTCGGGCGCGAGAAGTCTGTCTCCGCGATCGAGACCGCCTTCGCGGCGCAGAGCCCGCTGATCCTCTGCGCGCAGCGCGAGGCGGCGGTCGAGGACCCGTCGCTGGACGACCTCCGTCCCATGGGCGTGCGCGCCCGCGTGCTCCAGCTGTACAAGCTCCCTGACGGCAGCGTGAAGGCGCTCGTGGAGGGCGACGAGCGGGTGCGGACGGAGCGGGTCGTCGCGAGCGAGCCGCACCTGGTCATCGAGTACACAGCTGTCGAGAGCCCGGACGCGGACACGGCGCGCGCCCGGAGCCTCGCGCGCCGCGTCACGGACGAGTTCGCCCGCTACGTCCACCTGCACCCCGGCCTCGCCGACGAGGCGCAGTTCGTGGTGCAGCAGGCCGGGGATACGGACCAGCTGGCGGACATCGTGGCCGCCCATCTGCAGACGGAGGCGGCCGAGAAGCAGGCGCTGCTCGAGATCGTGAGCACGCAGGAGCGCCTGCTCGCCCTGCTCGAGAGCCTCGTCGAGGAGAACGCGGTGCTGGGTGTGGAGCAGGAGCTCGCCCTCAAGGTGCAGGAGCGCATCGAGGGAGCGCAGCGTCAGATGCTGCTGCAGGAGAAGCTCCGGGTGCTGCGCGACGAGATCGAGGAGGCCGGCGAGGAGCCCGACGAGGACATCGCCGACTATGCGCGGCGCGCCGACGAGGCGCAGCTCTCACCCGCGGCGCGCCGGCTGGTGACGCGCGAGCTCACCAAGCTCAGGCAGGCGCCTCCCATGAGCCCGGAGATCGCCGTCATCCGGGGCTTCCTGGACACCGTCCTCGACCTGCCGTGGGGCAAGCTGGCCTCGGCCGAGGTCGACGTCGTCCGCGTGTCCCGTCACCTGGAGCGCACGCACCACGGTCTCAAGGACGTCAAGGACCGCATCCTCGAGTATCTTGCGGTGTGCCGGCTCCGCGCAGACGCAGGACGGGCAGGCGGCGGCGCCTCGGTGGCGGCCGACCAGCCGGCGACCATCCTCTGCCTGGCCGGCCCTCCCGGTACGGGCAAGAGCAGTATCGCGCAGAGCATCGCCGATGCCCTCAGGCGCCCCTTCGTGCGCGTGGCCCTCGGCGGCGTGCGCGACGAGGCCGAGATCAGGGGGCATCGCCGCACTTACATCGGGGCGATGCCGGGACGTATCGTCGAGGGCCTCGCCAAGGCCGGGGTCGACAACCCGGTCATGCTGCTCGACGAGCTGGACAAGCTGGACAGCGACTGGCGCGGCAACCCGGCGGCGGCGCTCATGGAAGTCCTCGACCCCGCCCACAACCACGCCTTCCGGGACAACTACCTCGAGGCGGAGTACGACCTCAGCCGCGTGTTCTTCATCGCCACGGCGAACGACGTGGACGCCGTTCCCGCGACGCTGTACGACCGCCTCGAGGTCATCCCCCTGAGCGGCTACACGATGACCGAGAAGCTCGCCATCGCGCGCCGCCACCTGCTGCCGCGCGTGGCCCGCGACACGGGCCTGGGCCGCGGCGACGTCCGGTATGCCCGCGGCGTCCTGCAGGCCATCATCCGCGACTACACGCGCGAGGCGGGCGTACGCGAGCTCGAGCGCGCGCTGCGGCGGATCGACCGCAAGGTGGCGCGCAGACACCTCGAGGAGGGCCTCGGGTTCCCCGTGACCGTCAGGCCCGGCGACCTCCGCGGCTACCTGGGGGAGGCGCACTGGCTGGAGGCCGAGCTGCCCCGCAGGGGGAGCGTGGGGGAGAGCCTCGGCCTCGCCTACACCTCAGACGGCGGCGAGGTGCTGACCATCGAGGCCACGCTGTCTCGCGGCCGGGGCGAGCTGGTCCTCACCGGCCAGTTGGGCGAGGTGATGCAGGAGTCTGCCTCGACGGCCTGGGGTCATCTGCTGGCGTACGCGGAGCATGATCCCCAGCTCCGGCGTCTCGTGGCATCGTCGCCGTTCCTCACCGCTGACGGGCTGGACCTGTCCACCCAGGACGTGCGCGTGCACGTGCCCGAAGGTGCGGTGCCCAAGGACGGCCCGTCGGCCGGCCTCGCGCTGGCCACCGCGATGCTCTCGGCGCTTGCGCGGACGCCGGTCAGGCCGCGGGTCGCCATGACCGGCGAGATCACACTCGGCGGGCGCATCCTGCGCGTCGGCGGACTCAAGGAGAAGCTCCTCGCCGCCGCTCGCTCCGGGGTCCGCACCGTGGTGCTGCCGGCGGCGAACCGGGGCACGATCGAGGAACTGCCTCACGAACTGACGGCGAGGCTCGATCTGGTGTATGTTGCGAACTTGAGAGAGGCTCTTCCGCACGTCTTCGGGGATGAGGTGTCCACGAGGCGGGCATCCAAGGGGCACGGACAACCAGCGTCACGCGAAGTGGGAGCTAAGGACATGCACGATCACGAACACGACCACCAGACCCCGGGATCGACCGAGGAGCCCGGCGTCGACGCCGGGTCCGGCACGCTGGAGAAGCACTGCTCACAGTGCGGCGGGCTGATCGAGGGCTCGGACGAGTTCTGCCAGGTGTGCGCCATCGAGTACAGCGGGGGAGAGGTACCCGAGAACAAGGAGTGACCCGCGCATGCTTCGCGAGCACGGCGAGGGCCGCCCCTTCGGACGAGGGGGCGGCCCTCGCCGCTTCGATGGATATACTTGAGTCTCCCGCGACCAACGAGGCTAGATGAACGACTACCTGCAGCAGACCACGCGCTTCGAGCCGGCCGCCGTCGAGGCGCGCTGGATGAGCCGCTGGCTCGACGAGCATCTTTTCCACGCCGAGCCCGACCCATCGCGGCCGGCGTACTCGATCGTCATCCCGCCCCCGAACATCACGGGCGTGCTGCACATGGGCCATGCGCTCAACGACACCATCCAGGATGTGCTCGTCCGCTACCACCGGATGCTGGGCGAGAACGCCTGCTGGCTGGTCGGCACCGACCACGCCGGCATCGCCACCCAGAACGTGGTCGAGAAGATGCTGCGCAAGGAAGGCCTCACCAGGGAGGATCTCGGCCGGGAGGAGTTCGTCGCCCGCGTCTGGGAGTGGCGCCGCGACTACGGCGGCACCATCATCGAGCAGCTCAAGCGGCTGGGGTGCTCGTGCGACTACGACCGCGAGCGCTTCACCTTCGACGAGGACTACGTGCGGGCGGTCACCAAGGTCTTCGTCTCCCTGTACGAGAAGGGCTACATCCACAAGGACAGCTATCTGGTCAACTGGTGCCCGCGCTGCGGCACGGCGATCAGCGATCTCGAGGTCGCGTACCGCGACATGCCGGGCACGCTCAACC
This sequence comes from Actinomycetota bacterium, assembly GCA_012514235.1. Classification (GTDB taxonomy): domain Bacteria; phylum Actinomycetota; class Thermoleophilia; order UBA2241; family UBA2241; genus CAIXSE01. Next base: position 1,218 of record JAAZAR010000011.1, on the reverse strand, counting down.
ACATCCGCTACGAGGTCCAGGGGGGCGGGAGCGTCACGATCGCCACGACCCGCCCGGAGACCATGTTGGGCGACACGGCGGTGGCCGTGCATCCCGACGACGAGCGCTATGCGGATCTCGTCGGCAAGACGGCCGTGCTGCCGTTGCTGGGACGCGAGCTCCGGATCGTGGCAGACGAGCGCGTCGCCCCGGAGTTCGGGACGGGCGCCCTCAAGATCACGCCGGCGCACGACCTCACCGACTTCGACATCGGCCGCACCCACGGGCTTGAGGCCGTCCAGGCGATCGGCCAGGACGGCCGCATCACCGATGCGGGCGGCCCGTACGCGGGACTCGAGGTCGAAGAGGCCGCCGAGCGCGTCGTCGAGGACCTTCGCGCCCTCGGCGCTCTCGTCAAGGTCGAGGACTACCCGCACAGCGTGGCGACCTGCGATCGCTGCGGCACGCCCATCGAGCCGCTCATCAGCGAGCAGTGGTTCATGGACATGGACGAGCTCAAGCGGCCGGCGACGGACGTCGTGCGCGACGGGACGATCCGTTTCACGCCCGAGCGGTGGGCTCGCGTGTACATCGACTGGATGGACGACCTGCGCCCCTGGTGCATCAGCCGCCAGCTCTGGTGGGGACACCAGTTGCCCGTCTGGTACTGCCCCGACGGCCACGTCAGCGTGGCCGAGACCGAGCCGCAGGCCTGCGCGACGTGCGGCTCCACCGAGCTCACACGCGAGACCGACGTGCTCGACACGTGGTTCAGCTCCGCGCTCTGGCCGTTCGCCACGTTCGGCTGGCCGGACAGGACGGATGATCTGGCCTACTTCTACCCGACGAACGTGCTGAGCACGGCGCGCGACATCATCTTCCTCTGGGTCGCGCGCATGGTCATGATGGGCCTCGAGTTCATGGGCGACATCCCCTTCGAGGACGTCTACATCCACTCGGTGATCCAGGCGCCCGACGGCCGCCGCATGAGCAAGAGCCTGGGTACCGGCATCGACCCCCTGGAGATGATCGACGAGCACGGGGCGGACGCCACGCGCTTCGGCCTGCTGCTGATGAGCAGCACCCAGGACGTGCGCTTCAGCGAAGAGAAGATCGCCATGGGTCGCGGCTTCGCCAACAAGCTCTGGAACGCGGCCCGGTTCGTCCTGCTGGGCAGCGATGGATACGCTGCGGCACCCGACACCGGGCACCAGGTCGACCGCTGGATCACCAGCAGGT
>JAAZAR010000114.1 GCA_012514235.1 Actinomycetota bacterium | reverse complement strand
CGGCGGGCAGGTCGATGCGCTGGGCGGCCACGGCGAGGTTCGCGATGTCGAGCGGTGACTCGGCGGCGGGCTTGATGACGACCGTGCAGCCGGCGGCGAGGGCAGGGCCGAGCTTCAGGGTGGTGGAGGACTGGGGGTGGTTCCACGGCACGATCAGGGCGGCCACGCCGAGGGGTTGGCGCAGGTGGAGCGACGAGCCGGCGCGGTCGTTGTTCGGGCGCGCCTCCTCGACGGCCAGGTCCCGGGCCAGGCGCGCGTAGTACCGCAGATGCTGCACCGGGCGGATGCCGTTCATGAAGCGGGCGACAGAGATGGGCTGGCCGATCTCGTCGGTGACGAACGCGGCGGTCTCTGCGCTCGTGCGCTCGAGTTCGTCGGCGAGGCGATCCATCCAGTCGGCGCGCTCGGCGGGGGACAGACGGGGCCACGGGCCGTGGTCGAAGGCCTCGCGGGCGGCGCGCACTGCGCGGTCGACGTCGGCGGCCGAGCCGTCCGGCGCCTCGCCCACGGGCGTGTGGTCGTAGGGGTTCTCGACGGGGATGACCGCGGCGGAGTCGGAGGTGTGGAACTCGCCGCCGGCGAAGATCCCGGTGGAAAGCTGCGTTGCTTCGGGCACGACGGCAGGCTAACACCGTCCCGCGACCTCTGCACGCATTGCGTATCAATGACCGCTATGCGTACGTTTCAGGTCTCCTGATTATGCCGCGAAGAGCGCTAGCCTGAACGGGCCGGAACGAAGGGGTGCGGATGGAGCAGACGAACTTCACGTATGTGATCAAGCAGGTGGAGCTTGCGCTCCGGCCGTACATCCTGGGTGCCTGCGCCGCCGCGGGGATGACCACGGCGCAGTTCACCGCCCTCACGGTGCTCGAGCGGCGCCCGGGCATCACCAGCTCCGAGCTGGCGCGGCGCTCGTTCGTACGGGCGCAGACCATGGCGCAGACGATGGACCCTCTCCTGGAGTCCGGACTCGTGCGGCGCGAGCGTGATCCGCAGCACGCCCGCCGTATGCGTCTCTATCTCACCGACAAGGGCGCGGCCGCGATCGCAGACGCCCGCCCTCAGGTCGATCAGCTGGAGCAGCTGCTCACGACCGGCTTCACGGAGGACGAGGCGGCCGCTTTCGGGAACTACCTGCGCCGCGTGCGGCACTCGCTCGTGCACGGCACGCCGCCGACCGCGGACGAGGCGCAATGAAAAAGGATGCCGCGGGGCCCCTGATAACCCCGCGGCATCCTGTCCTGTGGACTGCGCTCAGAGAGCGCCGGTCGTGCGCCAGCCGCCCTGGTACTCCTGGCGGGCCGTCTCCGCGTAGGGGACGGGGCTGACGATCGCGCGGACCTCGATCTGCTTGTGCGGCTCGACCGTGGTCTTGCCCGATCCGCCGTCCGGCTCGCCCCAGACGACCTTGAGCTCGGCGCCGATGGGCACGTCGCGGTCGACGGTGGCGAGCGACAGGCCGCGCTTCTCGTTGGCGGTGACGCCGGTGAACAGCGACAGGCCGACGGTGTTTCCGTCCGCGTCGACGACCGCGTCGTAGTTCGACGAGCCGAAGTTGGCGTTCGGCAGGTCGAAGAACTGGTAGCCGTCGCCGTCGCGGTCGAGGACCGAGGCGAGGATCTTCGTCAGGTCCTCGTCGTTCCAGGCCAGCGTGACCTTGTGGCGCTGCTGCTCCGGGTCGAGCTTCTCGAGCGCGTCGCGGCCGATGAAGTCATGGTCGAACTTCACGAACGAGCCGTAGCCGAGCTCCCACGGGTTGAGGTAGTAGTCCTCGATGTTGTCCGACACGAACGAGCCGGCGAGGGCGTTGATCGCCTCGTAGCTGTTCGCGGGCAGCCACTCGCGGTAGGCGCGCTCGGCCTCGCTG
>JAAZAR010000119.1 GCA_012514235.1 Actinomycetota bacterium | reverse complement strand
CCGGGGGTTCGAATCCCCCCCTCTCCGCCAGTTTGCAGGGATAACGTGCGGAGCATCGCTTCCCCGAGAGGAAGGGTGAGGGGCGAATCTGCGGCCCATCTCGGGCCACGAAGATGTACGTTGGCGGCGCGTCGTGAGCGGGCACGGCCCTCCGGTCGCACGATTCGGCCCCTCACCTGAGGGAGCGAATCGTGCGACCGCGGAGAATGGTGCGGCCCGCCGTGGGAGCCGGTCACGGCGGGCCGCTGCGCCTGCCAGGGGGGCGGAGCAGGCGCGTCCTTCAGGCGGTCACGGTCGACGCGCCGGACGGTGAGACGCCCGGCGGCCGGCGGCGGTCGCCAGGGTTGTACTGCGGGCAGGTGGCGGCGTTCGCACAGAGGCCCATGGTCGTGACTGTGAGGACGAGCTGACGGTAGTCGCGCTCGAGCCCCTCAACCCGCGCCTCGAGTTGCTGCTGCCGATGATGCCAGCCCTCCTCGAGCTTGCGCCACTCCTCCTCACGGGCCGCGGTGTGGTCTTTCACGATCTCGGCCTGCTGGCGCATGAACTCGATGGTCTGGTTCGCCTCGTCGATCGCGGCGGCGCGCGCCTCACGGTGGTCCTTGCGCAGCGCGACCCAAGCGCCGGCGATGCCGGCGATGCAGCCGACGGCGGCGGTGGCGAGGGTCGCCGGATCGAGAGCGAGGGCGCTCACCCCACTTCCTCCAGGGTCGCACCCGCCTGCGCCTCGGCGAGCGCGTGGCGCGCCTCGTCGAGCTCTACCGAGAGGGCCGCGATCTGCACGGCCTGCTCAGCAATCGTGAACTTCAGCCGCTCGATGACCTTCAACGCGTCAGCCATGTCAGTCCTCCATCATGCGACACCGGCCTTGCCGTCCGGCGTGAAGTAGGCGTAGGACGTGCCCGAGTTGCGCACCTGCAACCGATGGTTCGCCGGGTCGTAGTAGAGCTTCCAGCGCCTCGTCTTGTCCCACCCCGACGCAGAGGCGCTGCCCTCTTGTATCCAGATGCCGTCGTCGGAAACGCCCGAGGAGAAGTCCGTCGCGGGCTTCAGCGAGCCGGTCGGCAGGAGCTGCCCGACGACCATGGTGTCGCCGGACAGGTAGACGGGCAAGTCGGTACCACCCTTGGGGTTGAGCTGGATGAGCCCGCTCCCGCTCCCGAAGTTCGACGCCGAGAGCTGCAACACGCCGTCGACGGTGACGATGACGCCGGCCGGTACGGTCTCAGACGTGCTGCCGGAGTAGAAGCGCACGCCCCCGACCTCGTACTGCTTGTCGATGAGGATGCGCCGGCCGCTGGAGGCCGTCTGGAACTTGGTGCCCGTGATAGTGCCGCCGGTGATGTTCACGGCGTTGAGGGTCAGCGCGTTGACCGCGGCAGCGGTGACGACGGCGGCTTGCACGTCGGCCACGTTCAGCTTCGCGGCCTTGATCGACCCGGCCGCGATGCGGGCCACGTCGAGTGTCCCCGTGGTGATAGCCGCGGCGCTGATAGCGACGGCGTTCACCGCCGCTGCCGTCACGACCACCGCCTGCACCGAAGCGGCGTCGATCTTCGCCGCGGTGACAGCATTCGCGGCCAACTTGGGCGTTGAGATCGCCCCGTCCTCGATCTTGGTCGCGGTAATGGCCGGCATCTCGTCCCAAGGGACGGACGGATTGGTGTGCAGGCTCTCGAAGTCATACGCCCACCCCGACTGCTCGCCGCGCGTGTTCACGGCCCGCACCCGTATCTGGTAGGTAGCGTCGGGGAGCGGGAAGGGCACGACAACCGGAACGGTCTCCGTCATGTAGGTGTTCCATGACACGAAGTCGTCTGTGGACAGGTTGATCTCCCAGGTGCGCCAGAGGTCGAGGTCCGTAGGGTCCCACCTGATCAGCAGGCCATTGAGGAGCGCAGTGCCGCGCACGTTCGTGGGCGGCGCCGGCGGGCCGGCGGGGTCGCCCTCTGCGAAGTAGGTGTCGAACGCCGGCAGGCGCGAGGGGTCGATCGGGGGCGGGTCGCCGTGGGTGCCGATGATCCACAGATCGGCGCCGTCGGACGTGATCCACACGACATCGCCGACCTGCGGCGCGCAGCTATTGAGATGTTGCACGCCGTCGACCGCCACGTCCGAGCCGCCGACGCGGACGCTGCAGGTGCTGCCGTCGGCGCCGGTGACCACGCCCTGCCGCATGCGCAGGCCGGCGCGCCCCTTGAGGACCTGGGCGAGCTCCCTCATGACACGACCACCGTTTCGCGGGCGACAGCCGTGAGGCCGCCGTCAGAGTCGAGCGGGACGCTTACGACGTCGAACATGTAGCGACGGGCGCGGCCGTCGACGTCGACGAACTCCACGACGTCGAACGCCTCGTGGGCGGGGTTCGGCAGCAGCATGAACGACACCTGTTCGATCGGGCGCTTCACGCGGGCGAGCATGGTCTGGGCGGCGGAGTCGACCTCGGCCTGCGTGGTGAGGAGCGGCGAAGAGTAGAACATCGGCACGCGCCCCATG
>JAAZAR010000039.1 GCA_012514235.1 Actinomycetota bacterium | reverse complement strand
GTGCGACCGGCTTCTATCGCCTGTACTTCCGTCGCAAAGCTGCGAGGAGACGTCTCAAACCGCACGACACCGACGACTGACTTACTAACTAAGCAATAAGTGCCGAAGGAATAGGACCTCAGTACGGCCCCTGGCTAGACGTCAAGACCAACGTGGACACTTCCCCTGTATCCAATAAAACGCGCGAGCACAAGTTGTGCGTGAAATGTGGCGCTTGCATCGCCAGAGACCATCTCGAGGATGACTATTGCTCCGCATGCCTCCGCAGAGTGCGTAGTCGTTCCATTGTGGAGGAGTCGCGCCCGGTCGCCCCGGCGTCTCAGCTCATGAATGCCGCCGCTGACCTGCTGCTGCGGCGGCTTGACCACACGGTGGACCTCGGCGGCTTGCTCGGTGAAGATGCTCGCGCTGTGGCCTCGATCGTGCGCAGGTTGCGAGAACACGGCCTCGCCATCGAGGGAGACCGCGCCCGGTCCGGCTACATCTGCAGAGGGTGGCGAGACCCCGCTCGCTTCGGCCGCTACTGCTACAGGGGCCATCGCGGCGGGTGCGGTCCAAGCAGGGGGGGCTTGGGCCCCACTGATCTCCAGCGGGCGGTCTTCCGTCAGCGCGTCGCCGGCGCGCCGACACCGAGCAGTGACGCCAGCGGCACGGCGACAAGGCTCGGATCCAGCGCGACGGTCTCGTCGCCCAGGTGGGCGAGGATGCCGAGCTTGAAGCGCGGACCGAGGTCCTCGCGCAGGCCGCGCAGCCCGCGAAGGTTGCGGCTCTGCACCGAAGCGGCGCTCTTGATCTCCACGCCCACGATCTGCTCGCCGCGTTCGATGACCAGATCCACCTCGGCGCCGGCGCTCGTCCGCCAGAAGTGATACCGGCTGGAGCCCGAAAGCCCGTCCCATGCCATGATGTCCGAGATCGCGAACGTCTCGAGCAGGGCTCCCTCCTTGGCGGAGCTGACCGCCGATCGCCAGTCGCTCAGGTTAGCTGCCCATGCCACCGCTCCGCTGTCGACTGCGAAGACACGCGGGGACTTCACGAGCCGCTTGCCGACATTGAGGAAGAACGGCTGCAGCAGCCGGATCTGGTAGGCGACCTGCAGGAGGTTCAGGTAGCGGTCGGTCGTGGAGTAGGAGAGGCCGGCGTCAGAGGCCAGGTCGCTCTTGTTCAGGAGTCCGCCGCTGCGGAGCAGGGCGAGGCTCATCAGGCGCCCGAACTCAGGGACTGAGGCGATCTCGGAGAGTTGACGAAGGTCGCGTTCGAGGAACGTCACCCGGTAGCCGTCGTACCAGGCGCGGCGACGAGGCGGGTCGAGCTCGAGGGTGGCCGGCATGCCGCCGGCCAGCGCGAGCTCTCGCGTCGCCGCGGCTGCGCCGGGCGGCGCAGCTGGGAGTGCCTGCAGGAACTCCCCGGCGCTCCCGGCCGAAAACGCTTGGTCGATGGTGCTCGGCCGCGGCGCTTCGGTGATCTCGGACCACGAGAGCGGCAGCAGCTCGAGGTAGCCGGCGCGTCCGGCAAGGGACTCGCTGACGGTCCGCATGCGGAGCAGGTTCGCCGAGCCGGTGAGGAGGAACCGCCCCGGCCGCGGATCGCGGTCCACCGAAAGCTTGACCGCGCGCAGCAGGTCTGGTGCGCGCTGGACTTCGTCGATCACGGTCAACCCGTCGGCGCCGGCGATCAGTCCGTCCGGATCCGAGAGCGCCGCCGCGAGGGTAGCAGGTTCGTCGAGCGTGAGGTAGGTGCCGCCCACGTGGTCGAGCACCTGACGCGCCAGCGTGGACTTGCCCACCTGCCTCGCGCCGGTGACGACGACTGCGCGCATGAAGCCGAGCTGCCACAGCACGGCCTGTGTTGCATGTCGAGTAAGGTTCTTCATCGCTTTCAATTTCACCACATGCTGGTGAAATTGCAAGGAATGAGCCCGGACGCAGTCTAGAATTATTATGTCATGGTAGAATCCGCGTATGGGCATCTCCATCAAGAATGCGCGGACCGAGCAGCTTGCTCGCGAGCTCGCGCGCCAGACCGGAGAGTCGCTCACGACTGCCATTCGGCGCGCGCTGGAAGAGCGCCTGGAGCGCGTCGAGGGCCGACGCAGCCCGCAGGACAAGCTGAGGCTGGCGCGTGCGTCTCTGCGGCGCGTCGACGCTCTGCCTGTGCTCGACGCGCGCACTCCCGAGGAGATCCTCGGGTACGACGAGCACGGTCTGCCGTGACGCGCGCGCTGGTCGTCGACACGTCGGCGCTGCTTGCGACGCTGCTCGCGGAGCCCTCGCGGGACGCTGTCCTCGTGGCGCTCTCTGAAGCCGAGACGGCGCTCATCTCCTCGTGCTGCCTGCTCGAGGCCTCCATCGTCACGACCTCGCGCCTGGGCTCGCCGGGCCAGGCGGAGCTCGACCACCTGCTGGACGTCTTCGCGGTCGAGGTCGTCTCCTTCACCTCAGACCAGGCGGCCTTGGCTGCCGAGGCTTGGCGGCGCTTCGGCAAGGGGAGGCATCGCGCCGCGCTCAACATCCTTGACTGCTGCTCCTACGCTCTCGCCGAGAGCCGCGGTCTGCCCCTGCTCGCCGTCGGCGACGACTACGCGCGCGCCGGGGTCGAGACGGTCGACCTCCGGCTCGTCGCCGCGTGACCGGCGACCGCGCCCTCCCGCGCGTCTCCGCATGACCCATGGTCGCGTGGCCCGCGTCCGGTGTATAACGGAGCACGGCGTCGAGGCGAACGGGAGGAGCGGCCGGTGAGCATCGTCGAGGTCAAGGAGCTGCGCAAGCAGTACGACCCGCCCAAGGGTGTGCTGGCCGTCGACGGGGTGAGCTTCGACATCGCCGAGGGCGAGATCTTCAGCCTTCTCGGCCCCAACGGCGCCGGCAAGAGCACCACCATCTCCATGCTGAGTTGCCTGCTCAGGCCCAGCGGCGGCGACGCGATGGTCGGCGGCAACTCCATCGTGCATCAGGCGCAGGCGGTCAAGGAGACCATCGGCGTCGTCCCGCAGGACATCGCCCTGTATCCGGACATGAGCGCGCGCGAGAACCTCGTCTTCTGGGGGCGGATGTACGGGCTCTCGGGCGACGAGTTGAAGAGGAGGGTCGACGAGGTGCTCGAGCTCATCACGCTCGTCGACCGCCAGAAGGACCGCGTGGAGAAGTTCAGCGGCGGCATGAAGCGGCGCGTCAACATCGGTGTCGCGCTGCTGCACAAGCCCAGGGTGCTCTACCTCGACGAGCCGACGGTGGGGATCGACCCGCAGAGCCGGCGGTCGATCCTCGACGGCATCCTCGCGCTCCGCGACCAGGGGATGACGATCCTCTACACCACTCACTACATGGCCGAGGCGCAGGAACTCAGCGACCGCATAGGTATCGTCGATCACGGCAAGATGATCGCCATGGGCACGCACGAGGAGCTCGTGAAGATCGTGGGCGGCCAGTCCAGGGTGAGAGCCAGGGTCGACCAGGACCTGGGCGGCATGGCCGGGCGCTGGCGCGAGACGCCCGGGGTGGAGCAGGTCGACGTGGAGGAGGACGAGGCCGTCCTGCTCACGGGCGACGCCGACGAGGTGCTGCCGCGGCTGTTCGAGACGGCCGCCGCGGCAGGCTCGCGCATCACCGAGATCAACGTCAGCGAGCCGAACCTCGAGATGGTGTTTCTGCATCTGACAGGCAGGGCCCTGAGGGAATGATGCGCAACGTCGAATCGTCATCGGGCGCGCCGGAGGTGCACTCGACTGTGACCCGCTGCCGATGAAGGTCCTCGCGATCGCCTGGAAGGACCTGCGCAGCACGGTGCGCAACGTGCCGGCGCTGGTGATGATGCTCGTCGCGCCGTTGGCCCTCGCCGCCCTGCTCGGCTTCGCCTTCGGCGGCGGCGAGTCGTTCGAGATCGCCGCCACCGAAGTCGTCGTTGCGAACGGCGACACGGGGACGCCCGAGTCCTCCGTCGTCGCCGGTTGCATGGTGGCCGGCATCCTCGAGAGCCCGGGCCTGCAGGACGTCCTGCGAGTCCGGCGCGTCGAGGATGCCGCCACGGCGCGCAAGGCGGTCGACGACGGCGACGCGGCCGTCGCCGTCATCGTCCCCGCCGACTTCAGTGAGGTGGTCTACGGGGACGATCCCTCCGCGACGGCTCAGATCGAACTCTACGAGAACCCGACGAGCGAGGTCGGCGGCTCCATCGTCGAGGGTGTCGTCGGGCAGGTGCTCGCCGACTTCAACGGCGCTCGGGCGGCCGCCGCCGGGGCCGTCGCCGTCCGCTCGGACGACGGCGGCGACCCGCCGGCGCCCCAGGTCGCCGCCGCCGCCGCCGCCGAGGCGTTCAGCCACGACGGTGGTGTCGCGTCCGGCCTCTCCATCGCGGAGCGCTCCCCCCAGGTCGGCAAGACCGAGACCGAGGTGAGCGTCACGGGCGTCATCCTCAGCGGCATGATGGTGTTCTTCATGTTC
>JAAZAR010000090.1 GCA_012514235.1 Actinomycetota bacterium | reverse complement strand
CAGCTGCCCAAGGGCTGGACGGCCAAACAGGCTGCGGGCCGCATCCACAGCGACATCGAGCACGGGTTCGTGCGCGCCCAGGTGGTGCGCATCGAGGACCTCATCGAGCTGGGGTCGTTCCACGCCGCGCGCGAGAAGGCGCTGCTGCGCACCGAGGGCAAGGAGTACGTCGTCCAGGACGGCGACGTGATCAACTTCATGCACACCGGCTGATCTCCGGAGCCCGCCTGGTCGGTTTCGGCTGCGCCGGGCTGCAGCCCGCCCGCCGCCCCGGCCGGCGTCGTCAGTCCTCGAGCAGGATCCGCACCACCCCGGCCTTCGCCTGCACCGGGTACGACTCCGCCACCGGCCCGTCGAACCACACGGACACCATCTGTCCGGCGCCGAGGTCCCCTGCCGTCCCTCTGCCCCCCTTGAGCATCCAGACGACCGTCTGCGATGTGACGGTCACGGAGGCCCGGTCGAGCGTGGCGCCCGGCGCCGCCCCGTCATCGACGACGAGGAGTACCGTCACACCGCTGTCCTCGTTCCTCGTCAGGTCGTGGATCGTGCCGGTGATGTCGGCGGGCACCGCAGGTGGGGCGGTGGGCGACGGGGAGGCCGGAGCGGAGCCGCTCGAGCCCCCGCACGCCCCGGCGAAGAGCGCCGCGAACGACGCCGCGGCGGCCAGCACCGCAAGCCTCAGGATCGTCTGCCGCAGCATGATCACCTCCCCGTCATCGGCGGCACAGACGTGTCTGCCCGGAGGACGCACCTGGCAGCACGGCCGTCCGGTGTAATCCTCTCCGCCCACCGCCCGCGATACAATCCCCGAGCGAACACCGCCTCCCGAAGGGAACGTCAACCGCCATGACCCCTCCTGGCCCACATCCTCGGATCCCCGAGGGATACCGACTCCGTCAGGCCTCGCCCGCCGACGTCGAAGCCGTCGCCCGGGTCAGACGCGCCGCCGAGACGGCCCTGCACGGCGAGACCGACACGACGGTCGAGATCGTGCGCGAGGTATGGGCGCTGCCGCGCCTCGACCTCGCGCGCGACGTCTGGCTTCTCGAGGACGCGCTCGACGAGCTCGTCGGCTACGGGTACTGCTGGGTGGAGACGCCTCCGACCATGCTCGTCGCCGAGCAGACCGTCCATCCGGCCCACCGCGGCCGGGGACTCAGCGAACTGCTCCTCCTGCTCGGCGAGGCACGCGCCGCCGAGCTCGCGCGTGACGCCGGTGCGGCTGGCGTCCTCGACGTGTGGGCGAACCAATGCGATGCGGCGCGGCTCGCGCTGTTCGAGCGCCGCGGCTTCGCCCACATCAGGTCGTTCCTGCGGCTCGACCGCGAGCTGGACGACCCCGTCGAGCCGGCCGTCTGGCCGGCGGGCATCGACGTCCGGCACTTCAGACGGAGCCAGGACGAGGAGAGGGTCCACGCCGCCGGCGAGGAGGCCTTCCGCGATCACTTCCGTCCATCGACGATGGATCTCGACGAGTGGCTCGACTTCCGCTTCGTCCGCGACGACCTGGACCTCGGACTGTGGTTCGTCGCCTGGGACGGCGAGGAGGTGGCCGGCTCCGTCCTCGCCTTCGAGACCCCGGTGGGCGGCTACGTGGACGAGCTCTTCGTGCGGCGGCCGTGGCGCAGCCGCGGACTCGGTCGCGCGCTCCTCCTCACGGTGTGTGCAGAGCTTCGCCGGCGGGGGCAGCCTCTGGCCTACCTCGGCGTCGACTCGGAGAACCCGACCGGCGCGATGCGGCTGTACGGTTCGGCGGGCTTCGTCCAGCGACGCCCGGCCACCCGCGTGTACTCCCGCGACCTGCGGCCTGGCCGGCCTTGACGCCGCGCGGCGCCGGGGTGTGTACTGGGCCGCGCGCAGCGGCCACCCTGGAGGAGCAGCCGTGGGAGACAGCCTGAGCGAGATCTCGAGCCTGTTCCGGCGCGTGCACTGCGGCCGCTACTTCGGCGGCCTGTGGTTCAAGGTCTTCAGCGAACGCGGACCCTGCACGACCTGACGTCGGCCGGCCGCGACGCGCGCTTCGCGCGCCGGCCGCATGCAGCTCCGCCACCAGAGGACCATCCGCGAAGGGGATCACCGTGAATCGAGCCACACTCAAGATCTGGGACGACGACGCCTGCCGCCGCGTGCACGAGGCCTCACTGACGCTGCTGGAGCGCACCGGCGTCGACATCAAGGACGAGCGCACGCGCGAACTCTGCGCCGCCGCAGGCGCCCGCGTCGACGGGCGGCGCGTCCTGCTGCCCCCCGAGCTCGTCCAGCAGGCACTGGACAGCGCTCCGCGCTCCTGGACCGTGCTGCCGAGGGGGGGCGAGACGGCGCCGCTCGAGCTGCGTGACGGCGCCGGCTATACCGGCAGTGGCCCGGACTGTCTCTACGTCTCCGACGCGGAGACGGGCGAGCGCCGGCGCGCCCGGCTCGCCGACGTGGAGGCGGCCGCCCGGGTCGTCGACGCGCTGCCGGAGATCGACTTCGCGATGAGCATGGCACTGCCCGAAGACGTCGAGAACGAGGTCGTGGACACCATGCAGTTCGCCGCCATGCTGCGCGGCACGCGCAAGCCCATCGTCGTCTCGAGTCCCTTCGGCGGCGAGTCGCTGTACACCATGCACGAGATGGCGGCGGCCTGCGGCGAGGCGCGCAGCATCGCCTGCCTCGCCATGACCTCGCCGCCGCTCCAGCTCGACGACGTCTGCTGCAGCAAGGCGCTGGCCTGCGCTGATCTGGAGGTGCCGCTGGTGCTGGCGCCGTCGGTCTCGGCCGGCGGGCAGGGCCCGGCGTCGCTCACCGCCTGCGTGGCCGTGGCCAACGCCGAGCTCCTCGCCGGCCTCGTCGTGCACCAGCTGGGCAAGGCCGGCGCCCCGTTCGTGATGGGCGTCGGCACCGGCGTCATGAACATGCAGTCGGCCGTGGAGGTGTACAACTCACCCGGCGTCTTCCTCGGCAACCAGGCGCAGCTCGACGTGATCCGCTGGTACGGCCTCCCGAGCTGGCACTACGCCGGCCACTCGGACAGCAAGGGACTCGACGAGCAGTGGGCCCTCGAGCTCGGCATCTCGACCATCCTGGGAGCTCTCTCGCGCGCGACCCTGCTGCACGACGTGGGCTACCTGGAGAGCGGGATGCAGAGCGCGCTCGAGGGCCTGGTGCTGGGCGACGAGGTGGTGGGCTACGCCAGGGCGTTCCTGGAAGAGCTCCGCGTCGACGACGAGGCCCTGGCCCTGGCGGAGGTCGAGGCGGCCGGTCCCGGCGGCAACCATCTCGGGACCAGGATGACGCGCCGGCACTTCCGCGACTTCTGGCGTGCCTCGCTGATCGACCAGAACACGTACGACCGCTGGTCGGCCGCGGGCCGCACCACCCTGCTCGAGAGGGTGCGGGCCCGCCTCGCCGAGATCCAGGCGGCAGACCCGGCCTTCACCCTCGACGACGAGACGAGCCGCCGGATCGACGCCCTGGCAGCCGGCGGCGTCGCGGCCTGATCAGACCCGGGAGGGCGGCGGCACGCCGTGCCGCCGCCCTCCCGTCCCCCCTCCCGCGACGATCACCTCTCCGGCGGACCCGGCTTCGGCGACGCTCCACACCGTGGCTCGCCGGCATCGGCGCGACGTTCCGGCGCGCCCCGGGAGGGGAAGACAATCGGCGCGCCTTCGGGTCGCGAAGGCGCTGGGGCAGTGTGGCACCCCGGGGCGGCAGCGAGGAGGTGCAGGCGTGAGGCTCAGGGTCCTGGTCGTGGCCGCGTTCGTCATGATGACGCTGGCGCCCGCCTACATCGCCTACGACGCCGGCATCCTGCCGAGCCCGACGGAGGCCGTCGCCGACGTCGGCGACCGCGCGACTTCCGTCACCTTCGTCACGGAGCTTGCCTGGCCCAAAGACCCGCTCGGTCTGGCCGCGTCGGACGCCGCGGTCTTCTGGGAGCAGCGCGACCGGAGCGCGGCGGTCGCGGGCCTCTGGAGCTACGACGTCCTCGAGGGCCGCGTCGAGCGCCTGCTCGGCCGCTCGCGCACCGGCAAGTCCGACGGCTTTCCCGCCGCGGCCGGCGACATGGTCGTCTGGGCCGCCTGGTCGGTGCGCCGTGGCGAGGGCCTGCAGCGCATCGAGGGGTACGACACGGTGACGACGCGGCGCTGGACGGCGGCGGCGTCCGGCCGGCAGCCGGCGGCGGCCGGCCGCACGGTGATCTGGATCGACCGCGACCGCACCCGTGCGGGCGATGTCATCCGGGGACTCAACACGCTCACGGACGAGGAGTACGCGATCCAGACCCGAGCCCGCGTCCGTCAGATCGCGGCTCGAGGCAGCTGGGTCGCCTGGCTCGAGGGTGACGGCACCAAGACCGAGGTGTGGACGGGATCGCTGCGCGGCGGGAACGTCGTCCGGCTCGCGCCCGCCGGCACCGCTGTCGCCGTCGACGGCGGCCGCGTGATGTGGGCGGTCCCCGCCGGGGACGGCTCTTCCGATCTCCTGATCAGCGAGCGGAGGGCGGACGCGCCCAGGCACCTGCACCGCGTCGCCGGCGCCGTCTCGTCGCTGGTGCTGAGCGGCGATCACGCCGCCTGGGTGACGACGTCGGACGCGAGCGCATCCGCCGTCTGGGTGTACGACCTCGCGACAGGCGAGGCTTACCCCGTCGACGACACCGGAGGCCGCCAGGTCAGCCCGGTGATCGCCGCAGGGAGCGTCTACTGGGCAGGAGAGCGCGGCGGGGCCTGGGGCCTGTATCGCCGCGCCCTGCGCTGACGGCGCCCTGCGGACGCGCCGGTCCTCTCCTGCGAGGTTCCTCGTGTAGACTCGCCCCGGGGTCAAGCACGCCGCCACGCGGAACTGGAGGGTGGATGTCCGTCATCAAGGCCGAGCACCTGACCAAGCGCTTCGGCAAGAAGGTCCTCGCCGTCGACGACGTCACCTTCTCCATCGAGGCGGGGACGATCACCGGCGTGCTGGGACCCAACGGCGCCGGCAAGACCACCACGCTGCGCATGATCCTCGATCTCGTGCGACCGACGTCGGGCTCCGTGACGATCCTCGGCAGCCGGTATCGGGACCTGCGCGCGCCCGCCGCACGGGTCGGCGCGCTGCTCGACGCCTCGGGCTTCCACCCCGGGAGGAGCGGCCGGAACGCCCTCCGGGTGATCGCCATGGGAGCCGGCATCCCAGACGCGCGCGTCGATGAGACGCTGGAGCTGGACGAGCTGCAGGGAGCGGCGCGCAGGGCGGTCAAGGGCTACTCCACCGGCATGAAGCAGCGACTGGCGCTGGCCGCCTCGCTGCTCGGCGATCCCGAGGTGCTGATCCTCGACGAGCCGGCCAACGGTCTGGACCCGGAGGGGATGCTCTGGCTGCGTACCTTCCTGCGGCGCCAGGCGAGCGAAGGGCGCACGGTGGTCGTCTCCAGCCACGTGCTGGCCGAGGTCGAGCAGACCGTCGACGACATCCTGATCATGAGCAAGGGCAAGCTGCTCGCGCAGGGACCTATGCGGACGCTCACGGCGTCGGCCCAGCCCGTCGTGCGCGCGCGTTCGCCGCAGGCGGAGAAGCTGGAGGCCACGCTCCGCTCCTCCGGCGCGGCCGTCAACCGCCTGGACGACGCGCTGGCCGTACGCGGGCCCTCGGCCGCCGAGGTGGGCGACCTGGCCCACGCCAACGGCGTCGTCCTCCACGAACTCCTGACCGAGACCCCGAGCCTGGAGGAGCTCTTCCTGCAGATCGCCGGCACGAGGAGGGAGCAGTGATCGCCCTGGCCAGGGCCGAGCTGCTCAAGCTGCGCAGCACGCGCACGGCCCTCGGCCTCTTCATCGTCATCCTCGTGGTGACGCTCGTGCCGCTCGTCGCCCTCATCGTCACGCTGCCCAAGGATTGGCTGGAGACCGACGGCGTGAGCGGCTTCCTCAACACCGCCAGCGCGCTCGTCCCTCTGGTGCTGCTCGTGTTCGGCATCCTCGGCATGACGAACGAGTACCGGCACGGCACCATCACGTACTCCTACCTCGTCACACCGAGGCGCTGGCAGGTCATGGTCGTCAAGCTGGCCGTGTACGCACTCGTCGGCATCCTGACCATGCTGGTCGCCGTCGTGCTCGTGTACCTGGTGATCCTGCTCGGGGGCGCCGTCCGGGGGGTCGAGATCGATGCGACCGGCGGCAGCACACTCGGGGACTTCGCGCGGTCGATCATCGTCGCCGGCCTCATCACCACGTTCGGCGTGGGACTCGGGGCCCTGTTCCGCGCGCAGGTGATCACCGTGGCCGGAGCGCTCATCTGGGCGTTGGCAGCGGAGAGCATCATCGCGGTCGTCAAGCCCGCCGTCGGCAAGTGGCTGCCCTTCGTGGTGTTCAACCAGGTAAGCGCAGCCCAGATCTCGGACGACCCTGCCGCGCTGGGGAACATGGCCGAGCAGCTGAGCCGTCCGGAGGCGTTCGTCGTGAGCCTCGTCTACATCGCCGTCGTGGCCGTCGCGGCGGTCTTCATCTCCCTGCGCCGCGACGTGACCTGAAGGACGTGTACGGAGACCGGATGGACGTGGGCGACGCCGAGCGACGCCGACCCGGGGTACGCGGCGACCCGGGCCTTCTACGCCGCTCTCGGGTTCAGACCCCTGGAGGTCGTTCCCCAGATCTGGGGTCCCGAGAACCCCTGCCTGTTCATGGTCCGGGCGCTCTGACCGGGTTGACCCGGGCCGCCCGAGGCGTTCCGGCCTCGCGCGGCCCGGGTCAACGAGCCGTCAGCCTCAGCCGCCAGCGGCGTCGATCTCCACCAGGGGCGTCGGCGGCGCATAGGTGCGCGCCCCGAGCTCCTTGTCGAGCTGGTACAGCCCCGCAGGGTGGTCGCCGGCCATCTTGAACTTGCTCACCCAGTCCATGGCCGTCTCTTCCTCCTCGACCTGCTCGGCGATGAACCACTGGAGGAAGTTGTACGTGGCGTGGTCCTTGAGCTCGAGGGCGAGCGTGGCCATGTCGTGGATGCGCGCCGTCACGCCCTCCTCGTGGGCGAGCGCCTCCTCGAACATCGCCAGACCGTTGGGCCATTCCGCCTCGGGCTTCTCGATGGCCTCAAGCAGCACGCGGCCGCCGCGCGTGAGCACGTAGCTGAACATGATGCGCGCGTGGGCCAGCTCCTCCTGGTACTGCACCGTCATCCAGTTCTGTCCGCCTGACATCCCGAGGTCCGCGAACTTGCTCGCCATCGAGAGGTAGATGTAGCCGGAGTACAGCTCCCAGTTGATCTGGCTGTTGAACGCGTCCTGCATCCGCTTGTCGAGCATCTCATCCTCCGTTGCCGTTCGGGGCCGGTGCCCCAGACCGCTGTGTCGCTTCGGCGTCTACCCTATCGCGAGGGAGTGCGTACGTGGGCGTCGAAGGGAACACTTGGACTAGCGAATCCGCCCGATCGGAGCTCATGATGAACAGAGCGTTCGTCAAGGAGCCGGACGAGGGCGCGCCCGCAGAAGGTCTCCCGGAGCGGCAGGTCAGCGAGCATCCCAACTTCGTCACGCCCGCCGGCCTGAAGCAGATCGAGGCCAAGGTGGGCGAGCTCGAGGCGCGCCGGCTCGAACTGCTGGAAGGCGACGACCCCACCGGGGAACTCGCGTACGTCGACCGTGACCTGCGGTACTACACGGCACGGCTCGAGAGCGCCATCCTCGTCGACCTGGCGCGTCAGCCGCGCCGGGAGGTCGCCTTCGGAGCCGCCGTCACCGTGAGCCAGGACGGCGGCGACCGGCGCACGTTCACGATCGTCGGCGAAGACGAGGCCGATCTCGCCGAGGGCAAGATCAGCTACGTCTCGCCGCTCGCCCAGGCCCTCCTGGGCGCCCGAGTCGGCAAGACGGTGCTCTGGCGCCGCCCCGCCGGCAACGTCAAGCTCACCGTCGACGAGATCGAGTACCCGGAGACCTGAGCAGCGGCCGGGTCGGCCGTCTCCTCGGGCCGCCCGCCCATCCCCGCCGCCGGTCGTCCGCGTCGGTGATCACGCCGGTCGCGGGAAGCTCCGCCACTTCGAGCCCCTTGTCTGGCGTCGCCGAGCCTTCGCACTCAAGCTCTCTCTGGACGCGGTCTCGCAGATGTCAGCGGGGGCGCCTCGTGAGGCGCCCCCGCTGCGTGCTCAGCACATGGTTGGGATCTGGCGTCAGGGCTTCGTGACCACGTACGGCCGCATCATCTCATTGTCTTCGTGGTCGATGATGTGGCAGTGCCACACGTACCCCGGCTCGATGGTGGGGTCGAAGGGGAACGGGTAGTGCGTCGGGTCGGTGGTGTCGACCGCGGGGTCGATCGTCGCGAACTTCACGACGATGGTGGTCAACTCGCCGGGGTTCATGCGTAGCGTGTCCTTCCAGCCCCGCTCGTTGGCATCGGCGAGCTTGGCGGGGCCCTGCAGGTACGGCGTCGGATCCACCGGCGTGTAAGCGAGCTTGCCGGCGTCGTTCGGATGGACGCCGTCGATCGGCGTCATGCCGTTGACCGCCATGAACGCCTTGCCGTACTTGTTGGTGTTGAAGGCCTGGCGGCTGAGGAGCTGGAACTGCACGAGGTGCAGGTGGATCGGGTGGGTGTCGGCCGTCATGTTGACGATCTTCCAGATCTCCGTCGCCCCGAGCTTGGGGTCTTCGGTGATGGGCGCCATCCACTTGGTCAGATCGATCAGCACTTCCAGGGGGCCGCCGAGGCCCATGTACTCGTTGAGGCTGAGTATGCGCACCTTGCCCGCCGGACTCGCGGAGGGAGCCGTCCCCAGGGTCGGTGTCCCACTGGTGGCGAAGGACTGAAGCTGGGGGTTGAGCGGGTTCGTCGGGAACGCGTAGGGCGTGCCGTTCGCCCGCTTGACGCGGATCATCATGATCTCGCCGTCGGGCCGGAGTTGGCCGGTGCGCCCTTGGGGTAGGGCGCCTTGGCCTTGTTGCGCAGGATCAGCGACTGACCGGCGAACGCCGAGAAGTCGACGACGATCTCGGCGCGCTCACCGGGGGCGATGGTGAGGTCGTTGACCGGCACGGGCCGATAGAGGTAGCCGCCGTCGGTGGCGATCTGGTTGAAGGCCGGCCCTGCGATCTTGGAGGCCTTGTTCAGCAGGCCGAGCTCGTAGAAGCGGGCGTTGCTGCCGTTGAAGAGGCGGAACCGGTAGGCGGCTGGATCGACGTCGAGCACCGGCCACACCTGCCCGTTCACGAGCATCGTGTCGCCGAAGAACTCCGGGACCCAGAACGGGTGGTCGACCGGGTTCAGGCCCAGAGCCGGATAGTAGAGCTCGCCGTACTGGTCGAACATACGGTCCTGGATGATCAAGGCCAGGTCTTTCGGGTTGCCGAACGAGTCGGATCCGGTCGGCAGTCCGCTGGGCTCGTTGGCCGGATCCGTGATCAGATAGCCGCTGGCCAGGCCCATGTAGACGTTGAGCCGCGTGAGGCCGAGGGCGTGGTCGTGGTACCAGGCACTCGCCGCCGGCTGGTCGTTCCAGTAGGGGTTGAGGTCGTGGTCCCCCGAGGGCACATAGCTTCCGATTGCCGGCTGCACATCTCCCACGGATGCCCACGACGGTCCCGCGACGCCGTCCGGCGTGATCCAGCCGTCGGGTCCGCCATCGGAGCTGCCGGGCTGCTCGCCACCGTGCACGTGGGGCACGAGCGGGACGCTCCGCAGCGTGTAGTCGAAGGTCGACTGTCCACCGGCGTCGAGGGGGAACGGGCCCATCATCATGTTGTCCTGCGCCGGGACCGCGGCCCAGTGCAGGGACGGATCCACAGCCAGCGGGTGCGGCAGCGGGTTGCCGTTGGTGTCCTTCAGGTTGTTGTGCCACCTGATCTTGATCGGCGTTCCCTTCTTGACCACGAAGGCCGGGCCAAGGTAGGTGTCGCCGATGCCCGGGGCCGCCACGATGTCTGGAGGAATCTCCGACGCGTCAGATGAGTATCCATCACCCCTGCCCTTTCAGGAATGGAGCGCGACATCGGCGATGCGTCCCCGTAAGGCCGCCGGCCTTCGACGCTGCTCCGCTTTGGGGCGACAGAACGTCAGCCGTCCCCTTTGCGGCTATTTGTTTGGTCCAGCCACAGAACTGTCAACGTCGACGCCGATTACGATCACCTCTAGCCCCTCCTTGGTCGGCTGCAACCGATCTCTGTTGGGGACCGTCGGCGGACGGATCTTGGTGAGGGCCTCTTGGCCAGGCTCCTATCAGGTCACGTCGGCGGCCCTCGGCCTTCCGGCGGCGGAGGACGCAAGAAGCTGAGGTCAGCCCGATGAGGGCGACAGATCCGCTTAGGGTCACTCCGCCGTCGGAGCCGAGGCTACCTGAGGCTGCTCAGGAATCCCACGAGAGGAAGAGTGACACCAAGATCCGCTTGTTGGACGGACCCGCCACCCTCACGCCGCCGACTCCCTCCACGGCTTGATGCGCTCCAGCTGCTCGGCCAGTGCCTCCTCGGCTACCTCGGTGTCGTAGGCCGCCTGGGCCCGCAGCCAGTAGCCGTTGGAGAGGCCGAAGAAGCGGCAGAGGCGCAGGTCGGTGTCGGCGGTGATCGCGCGCCGCCCGGCGACGATCTCGCCGATGCGCTGCGCCGGCACGCCGATCTCCTTGGCGAGGCGGTACTTGGTGATGCCCATGGGCAGGAGGAACTCCTCGAGCAGCAGCTCGCCGGGAGTCACGGGCTTGAGCTTCTCGTCCATCCTTTGCGCTCCTAGTGGTAGTCCACGATCTCGACGTCCTCAGCGCCGCCGGCCGTCCAGCGGAAGCAGACGCGGTACTGGTCGTTGATGCGGATGCTGTGCTGGCCGGCGCAGTCGCCCTTGAGCGGCTCGAGCCGGTTGCCCGGCGGCACCCGCAGGTCGTCCAGCCGCCCGGCGACCTCGAGCTGACGCAGCTTACGTCGCGCAACCGCCTCGATGTTCACGAACCGTGCGACGCGCCGGCCGCCGGCCAGCTGCTCGGTGTCGCCGCCCTTGAACGAGATGATCATGCACGCATATTAGTGCTACGCGTTAGTAACGTAAAGCGTGAATAGCGGTGACGACCGTCACGCCCTGGTTCT
>JAAZAR010000109.1 GCA_012514235.1 Actinomycetota bacterium | reverse complement strand
GTCAGCTGCGCGCAGAGCGTCACGAGCCCGTCGTGGCCCGCGAGGTACGGCGGCCAGTAGGCGTACTCCCCGCAGAAGAGCGCGTGGATCATCGGCTCGTTCACCGGCGTGTAGTCGGTCGCGCGGTCGCCGAAGCGCTCGGCGACGGCGACGGAGTAGTCCGCGACCCGCGCCGGGTAGTCGGGGTGCGCGAACTCCCCCTCGAGCCAGAGCGGCGTGCCGTAGTGCAGGAGGTCCACGACGGGCCGGAGGCCGAGCTCGGCGAAGCGGTCGAGCACGCGGTCCAGCCAGTCCCAGTCGAACCGGCCGGGCTCGGGCTCGACGCGGTACCAGGGCACGCCCCAGCGCACCAGCTCGGCCCCGACCTCGGCGGCGAGGCCGAGGTCCGCGTGCCACCGCTCGTAGTGCTCCGTGAGGGCGTACTCGTCGAGGGCGCGCTCCCCCGGCCGCGACTGCGGGACGAACGTGTCCTCGATGCCGACCCCGACGTGCAGGGTCCCGTCCTCGAACCACCGCAGCGGACCGCTGCCCCGGCTGGTCCCCGGGGTCCGACGCACGGGGCTCATCCCTTCAGCCCGGTGGTCGCGACGGACTCGATGAAGCGGCGCTGCACGAGGAGGAAGGCGACGACGAGGGGCAGGATCGCGATGAGCGAGCCCGCCATCATCACGCCGTACGGGATGATCCCGCCCGGCCCCGTGAGCAGCGTGAGGCCGGAGGTGATCGTCCCCATCTCCTTCCGCGTGGTGAAGACGAGCGGCCACAGCAGGTCGTTCCAGTTGTTGACGAACGTGAAGATGCCGAGCGTGAGCAGCGCCGGCACCACGTTCGGCAGGACGATGCTGCGGTAGATCCGGAACTCGCTGGCGCCGTCGATCCGGGCGGCGCTGTCGACGTCCCGCGGCAGCGCGAGGAAGAACTGCCGCAGGAAGAAGATGCCGAAGGCGTCCGCCGCCCGGGGCGCGATGAGGCCGGGGAACGTGTTCACCCAGCCGAGGTCGCTCACGAGCTGGTAGACGGGCACGAGCGTCGCCTGGAACGGGATCATCAGCGTCGCGACGATCCCGACGAGGAGCAGCCGGCGCCCGCGGAAGTCGATGCGCGCGAGCGCGTACGCCGCGAGCGAGTCGAAGACGAGGGCGCAGATCGTGACGCCGCCGGCGAAGACGAAGCTGTTGAGCACCAGGCGGGAGAACGGCAGCTCCGTGACGATCCGGCGCATGTTGTCGAGCGTCCACGCGTCCGGCATCAGCGTCGGCGGGTAGGCGTTGACCTCCGCGGTGGGCTTGAAGGCCGTGAAGACGATCACCACGATCGGCAGGAGCACGAACGCGGTCACCACGAGCATCGCGAGGAGCGACACGAACGTGCCGGTGCGCATCGGCCGCCGCGCGCGGGGCGCGTCGTCGACGGAGCGGCCCGGGGCCCGCCGGGCGAGGGTGAGTGCGGTCACGCCAGGTCCTCCTCACGCCGGCCGAAGAAGACGAACTGGACGACGCTCAGCAGGAGCGTCGCGATGAGCAGGACGTACGACAGCGCGGACGCGAACCCCAGCTCGAGCTTGCGGAACCCGGACTCGTAGATCTCCATGACGATCGTCTGCGTGTGCCCGTACGGGCCCCCGCCCGTCATCACGTAGATCTGGTCGAACGCCTGGAGGGCCGCGATCATCGCGAACACGAGGACGAACGCGAAGGTGTTCGACAGCAGGGGCAGCGTGACGTGGCGGAACCGGTGCAGGACGCCGGCACCGTCCACGCGCGCCGCCTCGTAGAGCGACGCCGGGATGTCCTGGAGGCCGGCGAGGAAGATCACGAAGTAGAACCCGAAGTTCTTCCAGACCGCCACCAGCGCGACCGCGGGCATGGCGAGCGAGGGGTCCTCCAGCACGTTGCCGAGGTGGAGGCCCATCCGGCCGAGCCAGTAGGAGAGCAGGCCGACCTGGGGGTCGATGAGGTAGCTCCAGGCGAACGCCGCGACGGCGAGCGAGACGACGAACGGGAGGAACAGCGTCGTCCGGAAGAAGCTGCGCCACGGCAGCCGCGGGTTGTTGACCACGAGCGCGAGGAGCAGCGCCGCCAGCACCGCGGTCGGGGTGAACAGGACCGTGTACTGGAGCGTGTTGACGACGGCGTCCTGCACCTCGGGGTCGGTGAAGACCTTGACGTAGTTGTCGACGCCGACCCACTCCTCGACCCCGAAGCCGGCCGCGTTCGTGAAGGACAGCCGGAACGCGGAGATCATGGGCCAGACGACGAAGGCCCCCAGGATGACGAGCGCCGGCAGGAGGAACGCGAGGGCCATCCCGCTCCTGCGGAGCTCCCGCCTGCGGCCGCGGGACGGCTGCCGTCCGGACCTGCCCCCGAGGGGTGCGGGGGCCCGGTAGGCGGGTCGCGCCCGGAGGCGCCGGGGGCCGGGGGTCTGCGTGGTGCTCATGCTCCGTCCAGGTCGTGGGCGTGCTCGTCGTCGGCCCTCCCAGTGTCCGGGAGGGGCCCGCGGTGCGGGGGCGGCAGGGGGAACCGCCCCCGCACCGTGGGCTGGTCGTCAGTCGGCGAGGGCCGCCTCGACCTTCTGCTGCGCCTCCGCGAGGAGCGCCTCGATGTCGCCGCCCGCGAGCGTGCGCTGCGTGAGCTCGTCCACCGCCGCGAGGACGTCCGTCGTGTTCACGACGCCGGGCAGCAGCGCCCGCCCGAACTCCGCCATGGGCGTGAGCGCGGCGACCGTCGCGTTCTCGGCGATCGCGTCGGCCGGGACGTCGGTCCGCAGGGGCGGCCAGCCGGAGCCGAGGGACCACGCCACGGAGTTCTCGTCGTTGAAGAAGTAGGCGAAGAACTGCTCGGCCGCCGCCTGGACGGCGGGGTCGTCCTGCGCCGTGATCGCCATCGAGATGCCGATGGCGGAGGCCGCCTGCGCCTTGGGCCCGGCGGGGATGGGGGCGATGCCGAGGTCGATGCCGGCGTCGGCGGCGATGAAGGTCATCCACGGACCGCCGATGTGCATCGCGGCCTTGCCCGCGCTGAACAGCTCGTCGGCCTCGATGCCGTCCACGCCGGTCGGGGAGATCGCCTCCTCGACCACGACGCGCTGCCAGAAGGCGAGCGTCTCGGCGTTCTCCGGCGAGTCGACGACCGCGGCGCCGTCGGCCACGATGTCACCGCCGTTGCCGTAGAAGAGCGAGGGCCAGAGGCCGTTGGCGACGGTGGCGTGGTCCGGCAGCACGACCCCGTACTGCTCGGGGACGCCGTCGCCGTCCTCGTCGACGGTCAGCGTGCGGGCCACCTCGACCCACTCGTCCCAGTCGGCAGGCGGCTCGGTGATCCCGGCCGCGTCGAAGAGGGCCTTGTTGTAGTACAGGGCGAGCGGGACGAAGCCCGCCGGCACGCCGTAGATGGTCCCGTCGACCGTCACCATCTCGACGGCGTTCGGGTTGAGCGAGCCGACGTTGTTCGCGGCGTCGGCGTAGAAGTCGTCGAGCGGGGCGAAGGCGCCACGGGCCGCGTAGACCGGGAGCCGCTCGGCCGGCATCGCGACGATGTCCGGCCCGTCGCCCGCGGAGAGCGCCGGCAGGAGGGTGTCGTCGATGACCGCCCACGGGTTGACCTCGACGTCGATGTGGACGGCGTCCTGGCTGGCGTTGAACTCGTCCACGATCTGGTCGAGGACGTCACCGTCCGCCTCGGTGTAGCCGTGCCAGAAGACCAGCTCGACGACATCGTCACTGGGGGCGCTCGTGTCGGTGTCGTCCGTGCTGTCGGGCGTGCTGCCGTTGGAGCAGCCGGCGAGGGCCAAGCCGAGGATCGCGACGGCCGCACCGGCGGACAGCCTGGTTCGAGTCATGCTGGTTCCTTCCCTGCAGACATCGCTGTCTGCATGAGGATGGGGGTGCACAAGGATTAGGGCCCGTTACAACGTTGTAACGGCAGTCTGGGCGACCACCAGCGCTGAGGTCAAGTCTCAGTTGGGTAACGGCCGGCGGCCGCGTCAGACCAGGACCGGCGCGTCGGTCGACTCGCGCTGCACGATCCGGAAGGGCGAGCGGAGCTCCCGGCGCGGCTCCGTGTCCCGGCGCTCGATGCGCCCGAGCAGGACCTCGACCGCGATCCGCGCGATCTCCCGGCGCCCGGGATCGACGGTCGTCAGGCTCGGCAGCGAGTACCGCGCCTCGTCGATGTCGTCGAACCCGATGATCGCGACGTCGGCCGGGACCCGGTAGTCGTGCATCCGCAGGACGCGCAGCGCCCCGAGCGCGAGCTCGTCGTTGAGCCCGAACACGGCGTCGAACGGCACGCCCCGGCCGAGCAGCTGCTCCATCGCCTCGGCGCCGTTGACGCGGTGCCACGGGCCGGCGTCGACGACGAGCGCGTCGTCGTAGGGGATGCCGTGGGCCTCGAGCGCCTGCCGGTACCCGGCGACGCGCAGGCCCGCCGAGCCGATGCGCTCCCCCTCGTGCGCGCCGATGACCGCGATCCGACGGCGCCCGCCCGCGATCAGGTGCTCCGTCGCCGCGCGCGCCGCGTCGACGTTCTCCATCGTCACGTGGTCGACCGGGCCGTCGAAGATCCGCTCGCCGAGGAGGACGAGGGGGAAGTCGACCTGGAGGAGCCTGGCGTCGTCGTTGCCGAGGCCGAGCGGGCTGAAGAGCAGGCCGTCCGTCATCTGCCGGCGGTCCCCCGAGAGGACCTCGAGCTCGCGCTCGCGGTCGCCGCCGGTCTGCTCGATGAGCACGACGACGCCGTGGTCGTCGGCCACGGAGATGACCTCGGCGGCCAGCTCGGCGAAGTACGCGAGGCTCAGGTCGGGCACGGCGAGGCCGATGGCGCCGGTGCGCCCCGACCGCAGGCTGCGGGCCGAGCGGTTGGCGCGGTAGTCGAGCTGCTCGATCGCCGCGAGCACGCGGGCGCGCGTCTCCGGCGCCACGTGCGGGTGGTTGTGGATGACGTTCGAGACGGTCTTGAACGACACGCCGGCGACCTTCGCCACGTCGCGGAGTGTCGCTGCCATGACCCCTCACCGTAGCGCCGCGGGGCGAGCAACCCCGGCGACTCGCCTCCTGACGCACCGGGCGACACCTCGACCGAGCCCCCCCCGGGCGACTCGCTCAGCCCATCGGCGGGTGCGTCGGACCCGTTCGGAGTGGTCCACGGGCGGCACGCTACGACGGCGACCGAGCTCGACGGCCGTTGGGGCTCATGCTCGGGCGAGTGGGGAACCGATGAGCGGGCCGCTTGCGGTCACCTCGAATCGGCGGAGGCGCATCTGGCGGCGGGTTCGACCCGCGTCCCACGAGTGGAACGCGATGATG
>JAAZAR010000063.1 GCA_012514235.1 Actinomycetota bacterium | reverse complement strand
CTCGGATCCCTCGAGGATGCACTGCACGTCGATGTGGCGGCGGTGCGCCTCGTGCCGGCCCTCCCCCCGGTCCCGGGTGGTGTAGGCCTGCACCGAGGCGTGGACGTTCTCGCCGTCGATTTCGTGGCGGCCCAGCGGCAGCGTGGCGAGGTCCGGACGGCCGAGGAACTCCAGGGCGGCCTTCATCCGGGCGGACAAGGGCGCGTAGAGCGCAGCATGTTCGATGCGGTCGAGGATCATGGGGAAGGTTCTCCTTAGAAGGGGGCTGCGGCGGTCAGACGCCCTGGCGATGGCGGCGGGCGAGGTCAAGCGCGGTCTGCACCGTCGTGGGCTGATGCCCCGGGAGCGGCAGGATGCGCTCGTGGACGGCGTCGAGGATCCAGCTCACCTGCGGGAAGTAGAGCTCCTCCATTTCCGCGGCGGGCGTGATCCAGTTGCGGCTGCCGACGACCGTGACGGGTGCGTCGAGGTCGTCGAACGCCAGCGTCTGGACCGTCGAGGCCACCGTGTGCAGGAAGGAGCCGCGCTCGGCGGCGTCGCTGGCCAGCAGCAGACGGCCCGTCTTGCGGACCGACTCGAGGAGGCGGTCGTAGTTCAGAGGCGTGATGAAGCGCAGGTCGAGCACCTCGGTGGAGATCCCGTACTTCGCCTCGAGGACCGCGGCGGCGTCCATGGCCCGGTAGAGGGTCGCGCCCAGCGTGGCGATCGTGAGGTCCTTGCCGGGCCGGCGGAGCGCGGGCTCGCCCTC
This sequence comes from Actinomycetota bacterium, assembly GCA_012514235.1. GTDB lineage: Bacteria > Actinomycetota > Thermoleophilia > UBA2241 > UBA2241 > CAIXSE01. The sequence continues at coordinate 1,196 of JAAZAR010000063.1, read as the reverse complement.
GGGCACCTCGTAGTAGCCTTCGGGAACGCCGTTCTTCTCGAAGATCTCGGGCATGTCGTAGAGGAGCTGGCTCTCGAAGAAGATCACCGGGTCGGTGCCGCGCAGCGCCAGGTTCAGCATGCCCTTGGCGTCGTACGGCGTGGCGGGGAACATCACCTTGAGGCCGGGGATGTGGGCGACGAGCGCGGCCCAGTCCTGGCTGTGCTGGGCGCCGTACTTGTTGCCGACGGAGACGCGCACCACGAGCGGCATCTTCAGGAGGCCGGCGGACATGGACTGCCACTTCGAGGCCTGGTTGAAGAGCTCGTCGCCGGCGCGGCCCATGAAGTCGCAGTACATCAGCTCGACCACCGCGCGGCCGCCGCTGAGGGCGTAGCCGACGCCCGCGCCGACGATCGCCCCTTCGGAGATCGGGCTGTTGAACAGGCGCGGGTACGGCAGCAGTTCGGTGAGGCCGCGGTAGACCGCGAAGGCGCCGCCCCAGTCGCGGTTCTCCTCGCCCCAGGCCGCCATCGTCGGGTCGGTCGTGAAGCGGTGCAGCAAGGCCTCGAACAGCGCGTCGCGGTACTGGAAGGCCTTGTTTTTCGAGACCGGCTTGCCGGCGGCGTCGAGGCCGAAGCGCGCCTTGCCGGCGAGCGCCTTGACGCGCGGGTTCTCCGCAACGGGCTGCAGCAGCGTCGGCTCGCGCTCGTCGTGGCGCTCGACCCGGCCGTTGGAGAACATGACGGACTCGATGAAGGCGCCGCCGACGCGCGGCGAGACCGCGTCGTCCGTGGCCAGCCGCACGACGGCCGCCAGCTTGGCGTGGATGCGCGCACGCTGCGCGTCCAGCTCGTCGGCGGTCGCAACGCCGTTGTCCACCAGGTAGGCGCCGTAGGCCTCGATCGCGTCCGCCTGCTGCCAGGCCTTGATCTCCTCGGGGGTCCGGTAGCTGGAGGCGTCGGACGGGGAGTGGCCCGCGATGCGGTACGTCATCGTGTCGAGCAGGACGGGACCGCTGCCCTTTTCGAGGAGCTTGCGCTTGCGGACGATCGCGTCGGCGACCGCGAGCGGGTTGTAGCCGTCCACGCGCTCGGCGTGCATGTTCTCCGGGTTCACGCCGGCGCCGACCCGCGCGAGGATCTTGTAGCCCATCGTCTCGCCGTCGGTCTGGCCGCCCATGCCGTAGAAGTTGTTGAAGAAGTTGAAAAGGATCG
>JAAZAR010000033.1 GCA_012514235.1 Actinomycetota bacterium | reverse complement strand
CGGGCCGCTGCCTGCCATCACCTACTCAGACGGTCCTGCCGTCTGGGAACGTAAGGGTGTAGTCGTCGTCCTTCCACGCCCAGCGGTCTCGCCGGCGCAGACGGGCGTTCTGTCGCAGGCACTTCGCCCGGGAAGGCCCGCCCCGCAGGCGGGCCTTATTGCGCGGCCTGTACCTCACCATCAGCCCCCTTTCGTGTATGCACCGTGTACGCAGGTACCGGCCCGGACTGCCCGAGACGGGGTGCGACGTAGACCCTATCGAGCGGGAGTGGCGGATAGAGAAGTACCTGCAAAACGGCAGTATCCAGCCGGACCGCTTCGGACCGGTCGGGACCGCCTAAGACGGGCAGGCTGACTCTACGGAACCGAAGGCCGCAGGTTCGAGTCCTGCCGGGCGCACCAGCACCCCCAGGTCCGCCCGCACCGACCTCAGTTCCTTTCGGGCTTCTCCTCACCAGTTCACGGCACAGCCCGTGAGACGGCGCCCTCCAGCCTGGCTGCCCCGGTCGTCGCCGTGGAGTCCGACTCCGGCGGGCGGCACAGCTCGCACAGGCAGTCAGTCGCGTGCCACCACCCCTCGCGGGGCAGGATCCCGGCCGGCGCCAGGCTGCTGACCCTGCCCTCCCGCTGCTGCCAGAACCGGTGGCCGTCGAAGTAGAGATCAGGGACACCGTCTCCCTCTGACGATGCCCAGGCCCAGCGGCCGGCGTTCATGATCTGGTCGAACGAATAGCGGGGTGTCGGCGGTCTCACGAAACGATGCCTCCTAAGCTGCTCGGAGTGATACTCGCGCCACGCTAGAGGTTCACCGGCATCCGGCACAAGGGCCGCTAGACGAATGGCCCGGAGGCGGAGGCGGCGCCCACGAACGACGGCGAAGATGGATGAACGTCGTCAAGGATCGCGGCCTCCCGGGTACGACTGTGCCAGACGCCGGCGCACGGAGCGGCCGGCCGACCGGCAGAAGGGGACGTGCGGCATGATCCTGACCACTCCGTTCCACGAGCGCGTCGCCGCGCTCAACCGGACCGGGCTCTGGGAACACTGGTCCAACCACCTGGCGGCGCGTCGCTACCAGCTGAGCGACAAGGCCGAGTACTTCGCCGTGCGCGACTCGGCCGGCATCTTCGACACGAGCCCGCTGTTCAAGTACCGGATCAGCGGGCCCGACGCGGAGCGCTTCCTCGCGGGCATGCTCGCCCGCGACGTGCGCGCCTGCCCCGTCGGGCAGGCGCAGTACACGTGCTGGCTCGACGACCGCGGGTTCCTCGTCGAGGACGGCGTCGTGCTCCACACGGCGCCCGATGAGTACCTGCTGGCCAGCGCAGAGCCCAACCTGGCCTGGTTCGCCGACCGCGCCGGGCGCCTGGACGTCCGCCTCGAGGACGAGAGCGACGCGCTCGGCGTGCTGGCGTTCCAGGGGCCGCGCTCACGCGAGCTGCTGGCGCGGCTCGTCCCGGCGGTCGCCGACATCCCCCCCTTCGGCGTGACCGCCGGGGAGATCGCCGGCGCGGCGGTCACCGTGAGCCGCACCGGGTTCACCGGCGACCTCGGCTACGAGGTCTGGGTGCCGGCGGACGACGCTCTCCCCGTCTGGGACGCCCTCTGGGAGAGCGTCCGCGGCTACGGCGTGCAGCCGTTCGGCCTCGATGCCCTGCACATGCTGCGCATCGAGGCCGGCCTCCTCCTGCTGGACGTCGACTTCACCTCGAGCCGCTACGCGTGGAACGACGCCCACCGCTCCACCCCCGTCGAGCTCGGCTGGGAGTGGATGTTCGCAGACCTCGCCGCCGAGGACCGGGCGTTCATCGGCCGCCGCGCGCTGGAGCGCGAGCTGGAGGAGCGGACCTCGCGCTGGACCATGCGCGGCCTCGTCGTCGACTGGCACGACTACGAGCGCGTCTACGATGAGGCCGGCCTGCTCCCGCCCAGGGACCACACCCCCGTCCTCGAGGACTGGATGGTCTACAAGGACGGCGACCGGGTCGGCTACGCCACCAGCTTCATGTACTCGCCGGTGCTCCAGCGCCACATCGCCATCGCGCGGGTGCGGCCCGACCTCGCGGAGCCCGGCACCGACGTCAAGCTCGAGTTCACCGTGAACCACCGCTACGAGCAGGTCGCGGCACACGTCGCCCGCCTGCCCCTCTTCAACCCGGAGCGAAGGAAGGCGAGATGACCAGCGACGCGACAACCCCCGCCGGACCCGCCCCCGCGTCCGCCGACCGTACCTACGACGCCATCGTCGTCGGCGGCGGCCACAACGGCCTCGTCAACGGCGCCTACCTCGCGAAGGCCGGACTCAGGACCCTCATCCTCGAGCGGCGGCCGCTCGTAGGCGGCGCCGCCATCACGGAGGAACTCCGCCCCGGCTTCTGGTTCACCACGTTCTCCTACGCGCTCTCGCTCCTGCGTCCGCAGATCGTGCAGGACCTGGACCTCGTCGAGCACGGCTTCTTCCCCCTGCTGATGTCGTCCACCTTCGCGCCGGGCGAGGACGGCGAGTACCTGTGGCTGACCAAGGACCACGACCAGAACGTGCGCGAGATCGCCCGGCACAGCCGCCACGACGCCGACGCCTACACGCAGTACAGTCACGACCTCGACGTGGTGTGCCGGGCGCTCAAGCCGCTCCTGGACGAGGCGCCGCCGGACCTGTTCAGCGACGACCCGGAGGAGCGGCTGGCGCTGGCGCGGCTGGCGCAGCGGTTCCGCGGCATGGACAGGCGGACCCTGCACGACACCGTCCGCCTGCTCACCGGCAGCGCCGCCGACTTCCTCGACGACTACTTCGAGTCCGAGCTGCTCAAGGGGTACCTGGCCAGCACGAGCATCATCGGGAGCAAGGTGGGGCCGCGCTCGCAGGGGTCCGGCCTCGTCCTGCTCTACCACTCGCTGGGCGAGCACGACGGCGAGTTCGGCTCCTGGGCCTTCCACAAGGGCGGCAACGGCGGCTTCACCCAGGTGCTCGCCCGGGCGGCGCGCGCGTTCGGCGCCGAGATCAGGCTCGAGGCGCCGGTCCAGGCCGTCCTCAGCAGGGACGGCCGGGTCACCGGCGTGGCCCTGGACGACGGCACCGAGTTCCGCGCGCCCGTCGTCGTCAGCTCCCTGGACCCGCGGCGCACGTTCCTCGAGCTCGTCGACCCGCGGGAGCTCCCCGACGACCTCGTCGAGAACGTGCGCCGCCTGCGCTTCCAGGGTACGTCGTCCAAGGTCAACTTCGCCCTGGACGGACTGCCGGAGTTCCCCTCCCTCCCCGGCCGCGACGACGTCTTCCGCGGGTTCACCAACATCGGCCCGGGCATGGACTACCTGGAGCACGCCTTCGACGACGCCAAGTACGGACGGTTCAGCGCCCGCCCCTACATCGACGGCGCCATCCAGAGCACGATCGACCCCGACATGGCGCCGCCGGGCAAGCACGTCATGTCGTGCTTCATCCAGTACACCCCCTACGAGCTGCGCGAGAGCGACTGGGAGACCGAGCGGCAGAACCTGGGCGACACCGTGCAGAAGACGCTCGAGTCCTTCTTCCCCGGTTTCGGCGACCTCGTCCTGCAGCGCGAGGTGGTCACCCCGCTCGACATCGAGCGGACAACGGGACTCTCGGAGGGCAACATCTTCGCCGGGGAGTTCCTGGCGCCGCAGATGTACTTCTTCAGGCCGGCGCCCGGCTGGTCCCAGTACCGCACGCCGCTGGAGGGCTACTACCAGTGCGGGTCCGGGACGCACCCCGGCGGCTGCGTGATGGGCGCGCCGGGCATGCTGGCCGCGCGCCGCATCCTCGCCGACCGCTCGGGCGCAGGCGCCCGCTGACGGTGGCCTGAGAGCGCCGAGTCCGGCGCCGTCTGCCCCGCCGCGCCCGATCCCTTCGGCCCGCGCCGGAGGCGGGGCCACGGACGCGCGCGGGCAGGCCGGGTGCTACGCTGTCGAGAAGACCCGCCGCCCGCCTGCGGCGGCGGCGTGCACCGAGAGAGAGGAGCAGCCATCACCGACTGGCTCGCCTTGTGGCGGGAGCTGGCCGAGGCGTTCGTCAAACCCGACCCGGACGCCAACGACGGGCTGGTGGAGCGGTACCGCGCCCACGACAGCGGGAAGAGCTGGCGGCCGGACGAGCTCCTTGACTTCGTGCTGGCGCACACGGAGGCGTCGGACGCCGTCCTCGACATCGGCGCCGGCACCGGACGCTGGACGGTCCCGCTCGCTGACAAGGTCCGGCGCGTCACGGCGCTCGAGCCGGCGCCGGGCATGGCCGAGATGCTGCGCGCCAACCTCTCCGAGGCCGGTGCCGCCAACGTCGTCGTCGTCGACGCCGGCTGGGAGCACGCCGCGGTCGGGCCGCACGACGTGACGGTCGCGGCCCACTCGATGTATACGAGCCCGGATCTCGCCGGGTTCGTGCGCTTCATGGAGGAGCACGCGCGGCGCGCCTGCTTCATGGAGCTCCGCATCCCCCCGGCGGACGGCCTCATCGGTCAGCTCTCGCTGCGCATCCACGGGCATCTCCACGACAGCCCCAACGCGGTGATCGCCTACAACGCGCTCTACGCGCTGGGCATCGACGCCAACGTGCTCGTCGAGACCGACGTCAGGTACCGCGTCGAGCCGACACTCGAGGAGGCGTTCGAGCGCACGAAGTCACACCTGCGGCTGGACACGACGACCGAGTACGACGACCTGGTCCTCCGGACCCTCGAGGAGGGCCTGACGCGGGTCGACGACGGGTGGAGATGGCCGGACGGCAAGCGGTCGGCCCTGCTGTGGTGGCAGCCGCGTCATGCCCGCTCTACCATGGGTCGCGACCCATGAGGTGCGAGAGGACACGCGCAAGTACCTCAACGGTGGTGCGCACGGCAGTCGTCGCGGCGCTCGTCGTGCCGCTGGCCGTCCTGGCGTCCGCCTGCAGCGACACCGTCACGACGGCCAAGGCCAGCCCGACGCCGGTGCGGATCGGCGCCATCTACAACCTCAGCGGCGGGCAGTCGGGGCTCGACGTCCCGTCACTCGACGGCGCCCGTCTCGCGGTCGAGCGCATCAATGCCCGTGGCGGGCTGCTCGGGCGCCGCGTCGAGCTCCTGGAGCGCGACGGCAGGACCGACAAGACAGTGGTGCGGCGCGCGGCCGCGAGTCTCGTAGCGGCCGGCGTCTCCGCCATCATCGGGCTCTCCGACACCGACCAGGTGCTCGCGGCCGCACCCATCGCCGCGAGCGCCGGCGTCCCCTTCGTGACCAGCGGCGCGACTTCTCCCCGCCTCCCCGCCGAAGTCCCCGACTGGCTCTTCCTGGCCTGCTTCGGCGACAACGCCCAGGCGGCAGCGAGCGCCCAGTACGCCGTCGAGCAGCTCGGCGCCCGCTCGGCGGCCGTCCTCTACGACAGCGAGCTGGATCACACGCGGGTGCTGCGCCGCTACTTCGAACGCTCCTTCCGGGCGCAGGGCGGGCACGTGCTGGCCTCCGCCGGCTACAAGCCGGCGGACGACGACGCGGTGGCGCTCCTGGGGGACGCCGCAGAGGAGCGCCGAGGCCGTCACGCCGACGGCAGGTCGGCGGCAGACGCAGACGTGCTGTTCGTCGCCGCCGCGCCGGACGAGGCGGCGGCGCTCGTCCGCGGCCTGCGCCGCGCCGGCTACGACCAGCCCATCATGGGCGGCGACAGCTTCGACTCGGACGCCCTGGTCCACACCGCCGAGGCGACCGGCGGCAAGGTCTACTTCACGACCCATGTCGCCCTCGGCGTCAGTTCGGCGAGCCTTGCCGCACGGCGCTTCGACGCCTCGTTCGAGGCCGTGTACGGGCGGCCGCCGCAGAACGCCTTCGCCGGGCTCGGCTACGACGCGGTCGGCCTGGTGGCGGCAGCGATCAGGCGCGCCGAGTCGGTCGAGCCGCAGGCCGTCCGCGACGCCATCCAGACCACCCAGCGGTACCGCGGCGTCACGGGCACGCTGAGCTACCGGGGAGACGACAGGGTGCCGCTCAAACGGGTGACCATGGTGTGCGTCGGGCGACGACCGGTGGTCGTCGCCCAGTTCACGCCGGGCTACGTCTCGGAGCCCTGACCGCCGGCGACGCGCGCCCGGCCGCCGGCGGCACACGCCCGGCTGCCGGCGACGCGCACCCCTCCGCCCGCCGCCGGCCTCAGGCGCGCCCAGAACCTCAGTTGCGCCCGAAGAGCGCCAGGAAGTAGACGAGCTGGGCGATCGACGCCAGCGCCCCGGCCACGTAGGTCATGGCGGCCGCCGACAGCGTCTTGCGAGCGCCGACGGCCTCGGTGTCCGTCACCAGTCCGAGCTCCCGGATCTGGGCCATCGCCCGCCGCGACGCGTTGAACTCCACCGGCAGCGTCACGATCTGGAAGACGACGACCGCCGCGAACACGATGAGCGCCAGCTGGATGAGCCCGAAGGCCTGGAAGAACACACCGATCAGCAGGATGAAGAACCAGGCCTGCGACCCGAAGGCGGCCACGGGCCAGATGGCGGAGCGCACCGTCATGGGCACGTACGACTTGGCGTGCTGGATGGCGTGCCCGACCTCATGGGCGGCGACCGCCGTCGCCGCCACCGAACGGCCCGCGAAGACCGCCTCTGAGAGGAAGACCCCGCGCGAGCGCGGGTCGTAGTGGTCGCTGAGCGGGCCGGCCTTGGAAGGCCGGACCGGCACATGGCCGAGTCCGTTGCTGTCGAGGATCCGCCGGGCGACGTCCGCGCCCGTCAGCCCGCTGCCCACGGGGACCTGGCTGTTGTGCGAGAACGTGCTCCGCAGCCAGCCCTGGACGGCCAGGCCGAGGACGAGGGGGATACCGAAACACAGGACGTACAAGGCAAGCGTGCTCATCGAAAGAGGTCCACCTCACGTTGGGAACAGTGCCGATTGCAGACCTACTCTACCCACAGTAGGCCTGCATGACGACCGGCATACGGAGCATCCGGAGGTTCTCACGGGCGCGTGATTCGGGCATGATGCCGCCATGCACGACGATGCCTTCCCGCGAGACGAGTACTACATGCGGCTCGCGCTCCGCGAGGCGGAGCGCGCCGCGGAGCACGGTGACGTGCCCATCGGCGCCGTCGTCGTCCTCGACGACGAGGTGATCGGCGCCGCCGGCAACGAGCGCGAGATCCGCAAGAGCCCGCTCGCGCACGCCGAGATGCTCGCCATCGAGCAGGCGGCGGCGCGCATGGGCAGCTGGCGGCTGCTCGACACGGTCCTCTACGTCACCCTGGAGCCGTGCCCCATGTGCGCCGGCGCCATCGTGCAGGCGCGCATCCCGCGGCTCGTCTACGGCGCCACCGACGACAAGGCGGGAGCGGCCGGCACCCTCTACAACGTGTGCCAGGACTCCCGCCTCAACCACTGCCTCGACGTGCGCGCCGGCGTGCTCGCCGCCGAGTCGGTGGCGCTCCTCAGACGGTTCTTCCAGGCGCGGCGCTGACCTATCCACCTCCCGGTGGCGCCTCTGCGAGCGCTCGAGCCCGTGCAGGTGACAAGCCCTCCGAGCTGAATAGCACTACGTGGTCGACCGGCCGCCTGACGCGGCCGGCCGGCCGAAGGGGTGAGACACAAGCCGGCGCCGCCCGGCGTGGGGTTCGAACAGGAGGGGTCGATGGCCAGCACCGAAGCCGCAGCGAAGCCCGCGGCGCCACCCGCGAAAGCCCAGGTGATGCCCTCGGCCAGGACCCTCACCTGGCTGACGATGTGCTTCATGACGGTCTCGGCGGTGGCCAGCATCCGCAACACGCCGAGCATGGCGGTCTACGGTCTGGCCTGCATCTTCCTCTACCTGCTGCCGGCGATCGTCTTCCTCATGCCGACGTCGCTGGTCGCCGCCGAACTGGCCTCCGGCTGGGACGGCGGCGTCTACAACTGGGTCACGCAGGGCATCAGCCCCAAGGCCGGGTTCATCGCCATCTGGACCCAGTTCGCGATGACGCTCACCTACTACCCGAGCCTGCTCGCCTACGTGGCCAGCACGCTGGCCTACGTCATCTACCCTCCCCTCGCGAGCAACGGCGTCTACACCGCCGCGGTGATCGTGATCATCTACTGGGTCTCGACGATGATCAGCATGCGCGGCGTCGGCCTCGTCGCCAGGCTCTCGAGCAGCTCCATGCTGCTCGGCACGGCGATCCCCGGCGCCGCGCTCGTCCTGCTCGGCGTCATCTACCTGCTGCAGGGCGACCAGAGTGCGGCGCCGATGGAAGCCTCCGCGCTCCTCCCGCAGGTCGCCGGCCTCGCCGGCCTCGTGCTCATCGTCAACAACTTCCTGAGCTACGCCGGCATGGAGGTCAACGCCGTCCACGTCAAGAGCATGAAGGACCCCGGGAGGGAGTTCCCGCGGGCGATGTTCGTAGCCATGCCCATCGTCATCGCCATCTTCGTGCTGCCGGCGCTGGCGATCAGCTGGGTGGTCCCCTCCTCCCAGCTCACGCTCACGGGCGGCGTGATGCAGGCCTTCACCGCCTTCTTCGACCACTTCCACGTGAGCTGGCTCACGCCGATCCTCGGCATCATGCTCGTCACCGCGTCGCTGGGCGGCATGATGGCCTGGCTGGCCGGCCCGTCGAAGGGCCTGCTGCTCATCGGGCGCACGGAGGGTTACCTGCCGCCGTTCCTCCAGAAGGTCAACGAGCACGGCATCCAGGTCAACATCCTGTTCGCGCAGGGCATCATCGTCACCGTCATCGCCCTGCTGTTCGCGCTCATCCCAGACGTCTCCAGCGTCTACTGGATCTTCTCGGTGATCACGACGCAGGTGTACCTGATCATGTATTTCCTGATGTTCGTCTCGGCGATGCGCCTGCGCCGGACGCAGCCCGACCACCCGCGCGGGTACCGCGCACCGATGCTGCCCGTGCTGGCCGTCGTCGGCCTCGCGAGCTCTGCCGCTGCGTTCCTCATCGGCTTCGTGCCGAGCTCGCAGTTCGGCGGCGACAGCGCCCTGAGCTACGTGCTCATCGTCGGCGGCGGGCTGCTGGTGATCGGCCTGCTGATCCCGTTCCTCTTCCTGTGGCTGCGCAAGCCGGCATGGAAGAACGCGGTGCCCGCCCCCGAAGGCGACGAAGGATAAGGGGGTGATGACGGTGCAGGAGAAGCCACACACGTGGGTGTACGTCGCGCTCGCCGTCGTGATTCTCGCGCT
>JAAZAR010000141.1 GCA_012514235.1 Actinomycetota bacterium | reverse complement strand
CAGGGTACGTGACCGACGTGAGCCGGCGGCTGATGGTGACCTCGCCGTCCTCGAGCGGCTGGCGGAGGCCCTCGAGGGCGGAGAGCCGGTACTCGGGGAACTCGTCGAGGAAGAGGACGCCGAGGTGGGCGAGGCTCACCTCGCCGGGGCGCGGCGTGCTCCCGCCGCCAACGAGCCCAGGCGACGAGATGGTGTGGTGCGGCGCGCGGAAGGGGCGCCGCACCACGAGCGGCTCCCCGGGCGGCAGCAACCCGGCGACGCTGTGGATTCGCGTGATCTCCAGCGCCTCCGACCGGGTGAGCGGCGGCATGATGCCGGGCAGGCGGCGCGCCAGCATGGTCTTGCCGGCGCCGGGAGGCCCGGTCATGAGCACATTGTGGGCGCCGGCGACGGCGATCTCGAGGGCGCGCTTCACGACCTCCTGACCGACGATGTCCGAGAAGTCCGCCTCACCGGCCGGCGCCTCGTCGAGCAGCGCGTCGAGGTCCGCCGGCGGAGCGGCTTCGCCGCCGCCGGCCTCCACCTGCGCGACCGCCTCCGAGAGCGTCGCCGCAGGGTAGACCTCGAGCCCCGGCACGAGGGCCGCCTCGGCGGCGTTGCCTCGGGGCAGCACGATACCCCGCGCACTCCCCTCGCCTTGAGACTCTGCGCCACCGCCAGGGCGCCGGCGACCGGCCGCAGTGACCCGTCGAGCCCGAGCTCCCCGAGCGCGGCGAGAGGTCCCCGGCCGTCGGCGCCGTCCCGCACCTGCCCGGTCGCGAGCAGGAACGCGAGGGCGATCGGCAGGTCGAACGACGGCCCCTCCTTGCGCAGGTCGGCCGGGGCCAGGTTGACCGTGATGCGCCGCGATGGGAACTCGTAGGACGAGTTGACGATGGCGGCGCGCACGCGCTCCCGGCTCTCCTGGACGGCCGCGTCCGGCAGCCCGACGACGCTGAACGCCGGGGCCGCCGCGACCACATCGGCCTCCACGACCACCGGATGACCCTGGAGGCCGCTCAGCGCCTCCGTGTCGACCCGCGCCAGCACGGCTCCCTCCCTTCGTCGCCCCGACCTGCGTCGCTCACCCGTCCTCACCCGTCCAGCGTGAACGCGCCCTCGAGATGGCGGACCGCCGGAGGCCTTGACGTGGCGTCGACGGCGATGACGTCGAAGCGCACCTCGCTCGCGCCGCGGAGCGCCCACGGGCGCGCCGCGAGCCAGAGCTCGGCGAGCCGTGCGACCTTGCGCCGCTTGCGCCCGTCCACGGCGTCCTCCGGCGCGCCGTACTGCGCGGAGCGGCGCGCCTTGACCTCGACGAAGGCGAGCACCCCGCCGCGGCGGGCGATGAGATCCAGCTCGCCGCGGCCGATGCGCACGTTGCGCCCCGAGGATCGTCCAGCCCTCCCGGACCAGGTGACGCGCCGCCGCCGCCTCGGCGGCGCGGCCGAACTGTTGCCGTGCGTTCACGAGCCACAGCGTAGAGGCGCCGCTCTCCGCGGCCGAGGGTGCCGATCGGGGTTCAAGGGTGACGCTCGCCGATTGCGAACCGGTCGGCGGCGCGAGGCCGGCGGAGTCGGAGCGGCGCGGCGAAGGCCGCTCGCCGCGGTCAACGCTCCGCGGGCGTCTCCAGGCAGAGTCCGAGCTGCTGGTAGGCGACGCTGGCGAACGAGAGCCTGTGCAGCTCGCAGACGCCGTGCTCGCAGATCGCCGCGTGGTGCGACTGGGTGGCGTAGCCGACGTGGCTGTCGAACCCGTAGACGGGGTGACGCTCGTGCTGGCCGCGCATCACCCTGTCGCGGGTGACCTTGGCGACGACGGACGCCGCGGCGACGGCGGCGGACAGATGGTCGCCGCCCACGACCGCGCGGTGCTCGCGCGCGCAGTCCGGCAGCCGGAAGCCGTCGACGAGGACGACGTCAGGGGCCGGGTCGAGCCGCTCCACGGCGCGCGCCAGACCGCGCAGGTTGCAGCGGTGCAGACCGTCGCGGTCGATCACGGCCGGCGAGTACAGCACGACGACGACCTGCCGCGCCAGACGCATGATCTCGGCGTAGAGCGCCTCCCGGCGCTCCCGGGTGAGGCGCTTGGAGTCGTCGAGGCCGGAGAGGGCTTCGCGGCCGGCCTCGTCGAGCGCTGCGTAATCGAGACATACGGCCGCGGCGGCGAGCGGGCCGGCGAGACACCCGCGGCCGGCCTCGTCGGCGCCGGCGACGGCCGCGCGCTCCGTGCCGGCGGTCTCGCAGTCGAAGGCGAAGCGTTCGCTCACGGCCGCCTTCGCCACGCGCGTCACTCCGCGGCCACTCCGCCGATGCGGCTGGGCGGCCAGTAGCGCGCGAACGCCTTCCCCACGAGCTGGCCCCGCGTGACGGGGCCGAACTCGCGGCTGTCGCCGCTGGCCGTGCGGTTGTCGCCCATCACGAAGTAGTTGCCCGCCGGCACGGTGTACGGCTCCTGCAGCGACCACGGCAGGCCGTTGTCGAACGGCTCCGTGGGCTCAGGCTCGCCGTCGTACCCGATGCGCACGTAGGGTTCGTCGAGCGGCTCGCCGTTGACGTACACGGAGCCCTCGAAGAGCGAGACCTGGTCGCCCGGCATGCCGATGATGCGCTTGATCAGCACAGGGCCGTCGAACGGCGGATGGAAGACGACGATGTCACCCCGCGCCGGCTCCGAGAAGCGCCAGGAGATGCGGTCCACGAGCACCCGGTCCCCGATGAGCAGGGTGTCTTGCATGGACTCTGAGGGGATCCTGTACGGCTTGACGAGGAACGCCTGGATGAGAAGGGCCACGGCGATCGCCACGACCGCCAGGACGACGTACTCGAGGATGGTCCTGCCGGTGGCCGCCGGCTTGCCGCCCCTGTCCTGGCCGGCGTCGTCGTCGCTCGTGTGGTTCATGTCACTCCTGGTCCGCCGGGCGCGAGTGTATCAGAGCGCCCGGAGCCGCGAGAGCGGCCAGTACGTGGCGAATCCCTCGCCCACGATGGCCTCCCTGGGGACCGTGCCCCACTCCCGGCTGTCGTCGCTGTCCGTGCGGTTGTCGCCCATCACGAAGTACGTCCCGCCCGGCACGCGGTACGGCTCGGCGAGCGACCACGGGTCGTGCAGGGTGCTGCCGTCGACCGCCGCCTCGGCGACGGTGGGGTCGGGGTGACCGCCCGTGCGGTGGACGTACGGCTCCTCCAACTCGCGACCGTTCACGTACAACCGGCCGTCGCGCAGCTCGAGCACGTCGCCCGGCACGCCCACGATGCGCTTGATGAAGACCATGTCGGGATCCTCCGGATACCGGAAGACGACGATGTCGCCCCGCTCCGGGTCCTGGAGACGGTAGACGGCGTGGTTGACCAGCACACGGTCACCTGGGCGCAGCGTGTCGAGCATCGACGCCGACGGGATCCTGTACGGCTTGACGAGCCACGCCTGGACGGCGAGCGCCGTCACCACGGCGACGACCACGACGAGGGCGTACTCGAGGGCGCGCCTCACGGAACCGACGCCCGAACGGTCGCGTCAGGTCAGCGCTGCTTCTCGCGCACGCGCGCCTGCTTGCCGACCTTCTGGCGCAGGTAGTACAGCTTCGCGCGACGCACGTCGCCGATGGCCGTGACCTCGATCTTGTCGATCTTCGGCGAGTGCACGGGGAACGTGCGCTCGACGCCGACGCCGAAGGACTGCTTGCGCACGGTGAAGGTCTCGCGCACGCCCTGACCCTGGCGCTTGATCACGGTGCCCTGGAAGACCTGGATGCGGTGGCGGTTGCCCTCGACGACCTTGAAGTGGACCTTCACGGTGTCGCCCGCCTTGAACTGCGGGATGTCGTCGCGCAGCTGCTCGCGCTCGATGTTCTCGATGATGTTCAACGGACCCTCGTTCTTTCGTCTGAAAAACGGCGGCTAGTCTAGCAGGGCCGGCCGGACGTGGCAAAACAACAGCCGTGCTCCGGCCACGAAGGATCATCTTACCGCTTTCGGACCTGCTCCGCCCGCCAGCGTTCGATCTCGGCGTGGTGCCCGCTGCGCAGCACCTCGGGCACCTCCCAGCCGCGGAACTCGGCCGGCCGCGTGTAGTGCGGGTACTCCGCCCCACCCTCGAGCTCGGCCGCGTGCGACTCGCTCACGACGCTCGCCGGGTTGCTGATCACGCCGGGCAGCTTGCGCGTGACCGCGTCGAGCGTGGCCATGGCCGCGATCTCCCCCCCGGACAGCACGTAGGGTCCGATGGACACGCGGTCGGTGACGAGGTGCGTGACCCGCTCGTCGATGCCCTCGTAGCGGCCGCAGAGCAGGACGAGGTCAGGGCCGGCGGCCAGCTCGCCGGCGAGCGGATCGTCGAGCTGCCGGCCCTTGGGGGTGAGCTCGACGACGCGCCGCGTGTCCTTGACGCGTTCGGCGTCCACGCCGAACGCGGCCTCCAGCGCGGCGCAGACCACGTCGATGCGCAGCACCATCCCGGCTCCTCCGCCGTACGGGGTGTCGTCCACCTGCAGATGGCTGAGCGGGGTGTGGTCACGGTAGTTCGTGAGCACGAACTCGTGCCCGAGCGCCTGGGCGGCGCGGATGTGGACCTGCGTGAGGTACCAGTCGAAGGCCTCGGGGAACAGCGTGAAGACGTCGAAGCGCACGCCTCAGCCCTCGTCTGACGGAGGCGGCGTCCCGGCGTCGATCTGGTCGGGCTCGTCCAGCAGGCCGTCGACCACGACGAGCACGCCCTCCTCGAGCGAGACGAGCTCGTCGACGAGCGGGATGAGGACCTCTGCGCCCTCCGGCGCCCGCACCGCCAGGATCTCGTGGGCGGGCGCCTCGACCACGTCCTGCACCTCGCCGACAGGGCGGCCGGAGGCCGTGGCCACGCGCAGCCCGATGAGGTCGCCGACGCGATAGTGCGGCAGGGCGTCGAGCTCGCCGCCCGCCGCGAGGAGCTCCCGCCCCTGCAGGGCGACGGCCTGCTCGCGGGTCACGGCGAGGTCGAGCACGACGAGAGGGCGCTGGTCCGTCCCGCCCACGCGCGCGACCGCGCAGGGGCGGGGCTCACCAGCGCCCTCGTCCGAGAGGTAGAACCTCTCCCCCAGTCGGAGCCTCTCGAGGCCGCCGGGGGCGAGGTTCAGGTAGAACTGGCCCTTGAGGCCGTGGACCTTGCCGAGAGTGCCTACCGACCAGAGAGAGGAGTCAGTCATTCGGAAATCTGCGGCGTCGCCCCGGGCGATGCGTCCAGGGGCGCCACCCATCGGCCCGGCTGCGCCGGGCTAGTCCACGATCTCCACGATGGCACGCTTGCCGTCGCGCACGGCCGAGGCCTTGACGATGGTGCGCAGCGCCCTGGCGATGCGCCCCTGCTTGCCGATGACCTTGCCGACGTCGTCCTTCGCCACTGAGAGCTCCAACACGACGGTGGTGTCGGTTTCCGTAGCCTCCACATGGACCTCGTCTGGATTGTCGACCAGCGACTTGGCCAGATACTCGAGCAGGTCCTTCAACATCCCACTACTCCCTCCGTCGTCTCCGGCGGGGCATCTTACTTGTCGATGCCCTTGATGGAGAGCAGCTTCTTGACCGTGCGCGAGGGCTGCGCGCCCTCACCCAGCCACTTCTTCGCCTTCTCAGCATCGATCTCGATGAGCGACGGCTCCATGCGTGGGTTGTACTGGCCGATGGTCTCGATGGCTCGACCGTCACGCCGGGCGCGGGAATCCACGACGACGATACGGTAGACCGGGTTCTTGGTGCTGCCGACCCGGGTCAACCTCATCCGTACTGCCAACTGGTGTCACCCCCTCAGGGTACTAGAACGGCACGCGACGACCGCAGGGGTCGTAGCGGTGCGTGAACCTTATGCGACCCGGGTCCGGGCCGCAAGACTGTGCATTCTACCCGCTCATGCCGGGCAGGCGAAACCCCTTCATCTTGCCGCTGGAGAACATCTTGAGCATCTTCTGCAT
>JAAZAR010000057.1 GCA_012514235.1 Actinomycetota bacterium | reverse complement strand
CACCAGCCCGCTCGCCCCGTCCGCCACCACACGACGACAGACGTTGGCAAGTGAGGTGTAGTACGGCGCCAGCTTCACGGCCAGCGGGATCGTCAGGGTCTCGGCGACCTCCTTCACCACCGCGAGGTCGTCCGCCTCCACCTCAGCCGACGTGCGCTCCGGGTCCGCCGCCACTCTGTACAGGTTGAGCTCCACCGCGTCGGCGCCGGCCTCCTCCATGCTCTTCGCGTAGCGCGTCCAGCCGCCCAGCGAGGTCGCATTGAGGCTGGCGATGACGGGCACCGAGAGCACCTCCTTCATCCGGCCCACCACAGACAGATAGCGGTCCGCGGAGCTCGAGAAGCTCAGCTTGGCGAAGTCCGGGAAGTAGTCGAGGGCCTCCGCGAAGTGCTCGGACCCAGCCTCGAGCGCGAGCAGCAGGTCGCTGTCCTCGCGCGTGACCTCCTCCTCGAACAGCGACGGGAGCACGATCGCGGAGGCGCCGCAGGCCTCCATCCGCTGCGCGTGCTCCGGCCGGCCGGTCAGCGGACTGGCGGAGGCCACCAGTGGCGTCCGCAGGTCCAGCCCCAGGTAGCTGGTGGTCAAACGGCCCATCACCGGCCCTCCTCGTCGTAGCGGTAGCCCGCGTCGCTCTCGACCTCGGGGCCGACGTCCTCCGCGCCAGGCGCCGTTCGTTCGATCTCGGCGAGCTGCTCGTAGTACCTCCAACGTTCGTCCACATCCTCCTGTGCGAGCGCCAGCAGACGCTCGGCGCGCTCGCGGTGCGAGCGCAGGAGGATCGCGAAGCGAGCCTCCGTGTCCACGAACTGGCGCAGGGGGACGGACGGCTTCTTCGAGTCGAGCTTGAACGGTTGTCCCTCCGCGCTCTCGGAGGGCTGATACCGGTACAGCGGCCAGTAGCCGCTGCGCACGGCGTCCTTCTGGTGCGTCATCGACCTGGACATGTCGATGCCGTGGGCGATGCAGGTGCTGTAGGCGATGATCAGCGACGGACCCGGCCAGGCATCGGCCTCCAGGAACGCCCTGGTCACCTGCGTATCGTTGGCGCCCATCGCCACCTGCCCGACATACACGTTGCCGTAGGCGCGGGCGATCGCCCCCAGGTCCTTCTTGGCGATCGCCTTGCCCAGTGAGGCGAACTTGGCCACGGCGCCCCGCGACGTCGCCTTCGACGACTGGCCGCCCGTGTTGGAGTAGACCTCGGTGTCGAGGACGAGGGCGTTCACGTCGTGACCGGAGGCGAGCACGTGGTCGAGCCCCCCGAAGCCGATGTCGTACGCCCAGCCGTCGCCGCCCACGATCCAGACGCTCTGCCGGACGAGCGTGCCGGCGACGGCCGCCAGCGCGGCGGCGTCGGGATCCGTCGCCGCAAGCGGTTCGAGCAGCGCGAGCAGGCGGGCCAGGCGCTCGCGCTGCTCGTCGATCCGGGGCTCGTCCGCCTGCTCCGCCTCGAGCAGCGCACCGATGAGATCCTCGCCGACCTCGGGAGCGAGACGACGCGCCAGCCGGCGGGCCAGCCTGCGCTGCGCCTCGTACCCGAGGCGCAGCCCCAGGCCGAATTCAGCGGCGTCTTCGAACAGCGGGTTGTTCCACGCCGGCCCGTACCCTCGATCGTCGGTCGTCCAGGCGGCCGTCGGGAGCGAGGCGCTGTAGATCGACGAGCAGCCGGTGGCGTCGGAGACGACCATGCGGTCGCCGAAGAGCTGCGAGAGCAGCTTGAGGTAGGGCGTCTCTCCGCAGCCGGCGCAGGCGCCGGAGAACTCGAAGAGCGGCTCGAGCAGCTGTGAGCCGCGCACGCTGTCGTGCGGCAGCAGGTCGCGCGGCGTGCGCGGGATGGAGGAGAAGAAGGCCCAGTTCTCGCGCTCCTCCCGGCGATGCTCCTCGGCCGGTCGCATGGTGATGGCTTTGTGACGCACCTCGACCCTGCTCTTCGCGGGGCAGACGTCGACGCACACGCCGCAGCCGGTGCAGTCGTCCGGCGCCACCTGGATGGTCTGCTGCAGTCCGTGCGCCTCACGCACGCGGAAGTCCTTGTGCTTGAACCCCGGCGGCGCACCTTCGAGGTGCTCTGGCGGATAGGCCTTCATACGGATGGTCGCGTGCGGGCAGGCGATGGCGCACTTGCCGCACTGGATGCAGATCTCGGGATCCCAGATGGGGAGCTGCTTGGCGATCGAGCGCTTCTCGTACCTGGTCGTCCCCGGCGGGAAGGTCCCGTCCGCCGGCAGGAGGCTCGTGGGAAGCCTGTCGCCGTCGCCGGCCATGAGACGCGCGGTCACCTGCTTCACGAAGGCCGGCGCGTCGTCGGGGATGGTCTGCTCGATGCGGTGCCGGCTCGTCGCTCGAGCCGGCACCGTCACGCGGTGCAGCCCCTCGAGCGACCGGTCGATCGCCGCCAGGTTCCTCTGGACGATCGCCGGCCCGCGGCGCCCGTACGCCTCCTCGACGGACTCCTTGACACGGCGCAGAGCTTCGTCCTCGGAGAGCAGGCCGGACAGCTTGAAGAAGCACGGCTGCATGATCGTGTTGATGCGGTTGCCGAGGCCGAGTTCCCTGGCGATCGCATAGGCGTCGATCACCCAGAACTCGGCCTCGCGCTCGATGAGCTGCTCCTGCGTCTCGCGCGGCAGGTGGTCCCACACCTCGGCCGCCGGGTACGGGCTGTTGAGGAGGAACGTGCAGTGCCGCGCGGCACGGTCGAGTACGCGCAGCTTCTCCAGCAGGCCGAACTGGTGGCAGGCCACGAAGTCTGCCTCCTCGATCGTGTACGTGGAGCGGATCGGGCGCGGGCCGAAGCGCAGGTGGGAGACGGTCAACGACCCCGACTTCTTGGAGTCGTAGACGAAGTAGCCCTGCGTCCACAGGTCGCTGCTGCGGCACACGATCTTGACCGAGTTCTTGTTGGCGCCCACGGTGCCGTCGGAGCCGAGGCCGAAGAAGACGGCCTGCACCTCCCCCTTGGGCCGGGCGTAGCGGAAGCTCTCGTCGATCTCCAGGCTCAGGCCGGTGAGGTCGTCGGTGATGCCGACGGTGAAGTGCGTCTTCGGCTCCTCCCTCCCGAGCTCGTCGAACACCGCCTTGACCATGGCGGGGGTGAACTCCTTCTGCGACACGCCGTACCGGCCGCCGATCAGGCGCGGCAGGGGCCGCTCCCCGGCGGCGTGCTCGTGCAGCGCGGCGAGCACGTCGAGGTAGAGCGGCTCCCCGACGGCGCCCGGCTCCTTGGTGCGGTCGAGCACGGCGACGGCGCGCACCGTCGGCGGCAGCGCCGCGGCAAGATGGGAGGCGGGGAACGGCCTGTAGAGCCTCACCTTGAGCAGGCCGACGCGCTCTCCCGCGGCGCGCAGCGTCTCGACCGCCTCCTGCGCCGCGCCGACGCCGGAGCCCATCAGCACGACGACGCGCTCGGCATCCTCGGCGCCCTCGTAATCCACGAGGCCGTAGCGCCGTCCGGTGCGTTCCTCGAGGCGCGCCATCGCCTCCTCCACGATCTCGGGGACGGCGTCGTAGTAGGGATTGGAGGCCTCCCGAGACTGGAAGTAGGCGTCGGGGTTCTGGGCGGTGCCGCGGATGACGGGGGCCTCCGGCCGCATGCCGCGACGGCGCAGGTCGAGCACGTCCTCCTCGTCGATCAGCGCCCGGAGGTCCCCATCGTCGAGCACGGCGATGCGATCGATCTCGTGGGAGGTGCGGAAGCCGTCGAAGAAGTGCAGGAACGGCACGCGGGAGCGCAACGTCGCCGCGTGCGCCACCAGGGCGAGGTCGTGCGCCTCCTGCACGGAGGAAGAGCAGAGCATGGCGAAGCCCGTGGTGCGGGCGTGCATGACGTCCATGTGGTCGCCGAAGATCGAGAGGGCGTGGGTCGCGATGCTCCGGGCGGCAACGTGGATGACGGTGGGCGTCAGCTCGCCGGCGATCCTGTACATGCTCGGCACCATCAGCAGCAGGCCCTGCGAGGAGGTGAAGGTGGCGCCGAGCGCGCCGCGCTGCAGCGCGCCGTGCAGCGTGCCGGCGGCGCCCGCCTCCGACTGCATCTGGATCACGCGGGGCGTCACACCCCACAGGTTGGGCTTCCCCTCCGCTGCCCAGTCATCCGAGGACTCCGCCATCGGCGACGCCGGGGTGATCGGGTAGATGGCGATCACCTCACTGAGCGCGTAGGCGACCCGTGCGGCGGCGCCGTTCCCGTCCAGGCAGACCCACGTCCGCTCCTTCATGGCCTTACCGCCCCCTCCCCGGACGACTCCCTGACCCTGCTGCCTTACCCGGCGACGGGACCGTGAATCAGGAAAGCCGTCACCGCAAGCACCCCGATCGGAGCGAGCGGCCTCGGCCGACGGAGCGCCTCGGCCGATGCTTGACGCACGTCAAGGAGCGGTGCCGTTGGCGTGCGGTACCTTGTCACTGCCCGAGAAGTGGAAACCCACCGCGAAAGCGAGCAGTGCATGCCAGTCCGCAGCATCGTGAAGATCGACGAAGAGCTCTGCACCGGGTGCGGCCTCTGCGTCACCCCCTGCGCCGAAGGCGCCATCGAGATCGTCGACGGCAAGGCCAGGGTCATGAAGGAGGAGCTGTGCGACGGCGCCGGCTTCTGCCTCGCCGTCTGTCCCGAAGGAGCCCTCACCGTGGAGAAGCGCGAAGCCCCGGCGTTCGACGAGGACGCCGCCGCCGAGAAGATCGCCGAGAAGCTGGCCGCCCACGTCACCATCACGCAGACGTGCATGAATTGCGGCCGCAGCGAGGACGATGCCGTCCTCTTCCCCGCCCGTCACAGGGGCGACAGCGTCTGGGTCTGCGTCAAGTGCCTCCCGCAGCTCATCCACGGATGACGCGCGCGACCTGACCCGCTATCCGTCCGTCCGCAACGGTGCGCCCGGCGCATCACCGCCCTCCAAGGAGGAGTCCATGGCCGACAGTTACCACGCTTCAGTCCACACGATGCTCGAGGAGTCCAGGGAGGCCGGCGAGAGCACTGCTTTCGACCGCATGGACGACATGGGCAAGCGCTGCACCTTCTGCGAGCAGGGCATCCGCTGCTCGCTGTGCTCGCAGGGCCCCTGCCGCATCACCCAGAAGGCCACGCGCGGCGTGTGCGGCATCGACGCCGACGGCATGGCGATGCGCAACTTCCTGCTCCAGAACACGATGGGCACCGCCACGTACACCTATCACGCCACCGAGGTGATGAAGACCCTCGCGCAGGCCAGGCCGGGCGGCACCTACGAGATCAAGGACTGGAGCAAGCTCGAGACGCTCGCCGGCGTGACCGGCGTGGATCTCGAGCCGCGCGACACGCTGCCCAAGCGCGTCGCCGACGCGATCCTCGCGGAGATGAACCGCGACCACCAGAGCCCGTCGCCGCTGGTCGAGAAGATGGCCCCGGCGCCGCGCCTCGCGAAGTGGAAGGAACTCGGCATCTTGCCGGGCGGCGTGTTCCACGAGAGCATGTACGCCACGTCGAGCTGCCTGACCAACGTCGACGGCAACTACGTCAGCCTCGCCCTCAAGGGCCTGCGTCTGGGCATCGCCACCGCCTACGGCGCGCAGATCCCGCTGGAGCTCGCCCAGGATGCCCTGTTCGGCACGCCGACGCCGCACCCGATCAAGGTCGACCTCGGCATCATCGACCCTGAGTACGTCAACATCGCGGTGAACGGCCACGAGCCCATGGTCGGCGCCGCGCTGATCAAGGCCGCGCACGAGCCGGCGGCCCAGGAGAAGGCCAGAGCCGCCGGCGCCAAGGGCCTGCGCATCGTCGGCTCCATCGAGACCGGCCAGGAGCTCGTGCAGCGCTTCGAGGTCGACGACGTCTTCGTCGGGCTCACCGGCAACTGGCTCACGGAGGAGCTCGCCGTGGCGACCGGCGGCCTGGACGTGTTCGCCGCCGACATGAACTGCACGGTCCCGACCCTGGGCGCCACCTGCGCCGCCCACGGCACGCTCCTCGTGCCCGTGAGCGACCTCGTCGGCATCGACGGTGCCGAGGCGCCGGTCGTGTTCGACGCCGCCGACGCCGGCGCCCAGGCACAGCAGCTGATCGACATGGCGGTCGCCAACTTCCCCAGGCGCACGGCGCTCGGCCAGACGACTCCGGAGCTCCGCACCGGCGACGCCGTGGCCGGGTTCAGCACCGAGAGCATCCTCGGCGCGCTCGGCGGCAGCCTCGACCCGCTGCTGGACGTCATCAAGAACGGCACGCTCAAGGGCGTCTGCGGCCTCGTGAGCTGCACCACCCTGCGCGACTCCGACCAGGACAGCCACACGGTCGCGATCGCCAAGGAGCTCATCAGGAACGACGTGCTCGTGCTGGCCATGGGCTGCGGCAACGCCGGCCTCCAGGTCGCCGGCCTGGAGACGGCCGAAGCGAAGAAGTACGCCGGCCCCGGCCTCACGGCAGTCTGCGAGCTGCTCGGCATCCCGCCCGTGCTCAGCTTCGGCACCTGCACCGACACCGGCCGCATCATGCTGCTGGTCGGCGCCATCGCCGACGCGCTCGGTGTCGACAGCTCGGACCTCCCGGTGGTCGCCACCGCCCCCGAGTACATGGAGCAGAAGGCCACCATCGACGCCATGGCCGCCCTAGCCTACGGTCTGTACGTGCACGTGAACCCCGTGCCGTTCGTCACCGGCGCGCCCAACCTCGTCAAGCTGGTGACCCAGGACCTGCCGGGCGTGACCGGCGGCAAGCTGGCGGTCGAGACCGACGCCAAGGAAGCGGTCGCCGGGATGCTCGCCTGGATCGAGGCCAAGCGTCAAGCATTGGGGATCGGCACGGCCGCGGCGGGCTCCTGACCGCGGAGCGTGAAGGACGCGGGGGGCCCGGCGCCCCGCCGGCCCAGCGGGCGCCGGGCCTCCCCGCGTGACGAGAACGGCCAGCCGGCCTTCAGCCCGGCTGGCCGTTCTCACTCGGAGGTGGGTCTGACGAGAGCCCAGTGCAGACGCGACGCGCGCTGCCTCAGCGCACCCCGAGCGTCGTCCGCGTGGTCACGGACCGGTGCCCCGCGACGTCCCAGGCGCGGGCCAGAATACGATAGTCCCCGCGCCGTTTGGGCGCCGCGAAGCGCCAGGTGTCGCGTTCGTTCACTGCGACCGCAGGGATGCGGAGTCGGCGCAGCACCCGGCCGCGGGCGTCGCGCAGCCACAGCTTGACCACGGCGCTGCCGCCGGAGAAGGCGGGGTCCGTGAGCGTGAAGCGCACCCGGACGCCGGCGCCGCGCCGTGCGGAGGCGGGCTCCAGCCGGACCCGCGGCGCCTTGGTGTCGCGCCCGCCGGCGGAGTCGACGAACGCCTTGAGGCACACGTCGGAGGAGGCGAACCCGGCCTTCGAGCGGAGGTCCTTCCAGTCCACGCCATCCTGGCTGATGAACGAGCGGCCGACCGCCGGGCGCGGTGACAGCAGCTTCGTCGGGTGCTCGACCGGGATGGGAGTCTTGCTGCCCGGTGTCGTGAGACGTACGGCGACGACGAAGTCCGCGCCGGCGGTCACCGGCACCGGCTCTGCGAGGTCAACCGTGTGGTAGCCGCCCACGGCGAGCGTCCCCGAGCCGGCCGCGGGAGCGGCGGCGATCCCGTCGAGCGACGGCGCGACCCTGACTTCGTAGGTCGCGCCCGGCTTGGCCGTGTAGAAGCTCGCGGCGGTCACGCTGCCGTCGCCGCCGCTCGTGTACCTGGCGGCGAACCAGGCGGCGGTGCTCTGGTAGCCGATGCTCTTCGACCAGCCCAGCGCGTCGTGCTGGTAGATGGCGTCGTGGTTGGCTGCGCTCTCGACGCCGTTGAACACCGTGAGCGTCGTGCCGAGCGACCGGTCGTGATAGGAGATCCAGAAGTAGCCTCCCTTCCCGAAGCTCGTCCCCCAGCTGTTCTTGATGAGGAACGCTCCGGGGCCGGGCGGACGGCGCAGGAAGCGCCCGGCCGGGTAGCGGTCGTCCCAGCCGACGATGCACACGTGATGGTCGAGGTCCTTGCTGCGCGAGTAGTAGGCGCCGGTGGCCTTGTTCAGGTCCCGGTGCTCGTAGGCCACGATCGCGTCGACCGCGCCGTACTTCATGACGGCCCACTTGATCGCCGCGTTGCCGAACGGCCGGCGGCGTGCCGGCAGGAACAGCACCATCTGCACGTGACGGACGGCGCGCAGGCCCTCACGCGACGCGCCGGGGCGTGGGTACGGGTCGTCCCGTGCGAGCACCGGACCCTCCCAACGGGCGAGGTAGGCCGTCGAGATGGTGCTGGGAGCGCGGCCCTCGAAGCGCAGCCGCGATCCCTGCAGGTTCGCCATGTGGTTCTCCGAGACGTCGAGCCGGGTGCGCGGGAGCAGGCACGACTCGAGCGATCCGGTGGCGGCGAAGATCCAGCAGGTGCTGTGGCGGTTCTGCTTGCCGACCTTGGAGACCCGGCCCAGCTTGCGCAGGTCGTACTTCGCGGGGAAGTCGCGTCCGCTCCAGGGAGGAGCGGCGGCAGCCGGCTCCGGCAGCGCCGCCGTCACCAGCACGGCGAGAGCGGCCAGGAGCGCAGGCCCGCAGTGCGGCCATGTCCTGCTCACGAAGACGGCCATGGCGCAAGGATACACGCCCAGGAGCCGCCGGAACGCGCCGGCGACGTCGAGCCGGACGTTCCCGACCTCGCACGACGGCAAACGGGATTGCATTCCTCCGGAAGGTGGGTACAATGCCGCGCATCGGCGAGCAGACGTCGATCGCTTTCCCAGGACGCGGTGACGGACCCGGCAGGCCCCGCGGGGCGGCCGGCGCCGGAAGCCGACTCCGGAGACCGCGCAGCCGGGGCGGGGACCCAGGTCCCCGTCCCGGCTGTCCTTTTCCGATCGCTTACGGCGCCGCAGATCGACGGCAGGCCCTGCTCAGGCGCGGAGCGCCGGCGGAGCAGCTCAGGGATCGAGCAGCTCGAACCCTGTGGCCGCATCGACCCGGCGCGTCGCCTCGCTGCCGACGAGCTCGAGGATCACCGCCTCGGCGACCATCCAGGTCCGGACGCCGATGCGGATGCAGCCGGCGGTCACCTGGTCGTCGCGGCCGAAGGCCGCGTGCAGGTGCAGCACCGGCCGGCTGCCCTCGTCCGGGAAGATGGTGCCCGCGCCCGCCATCTCGTGCACGTCGTGCAGCACGCGCTCCATCGGCACGACCGGGCGGACACTGCCGTCCTCCGGCCCGACGACGATGCGACTGCCCCTCCCGGCGCCGCCGAGCAGGATGACGGCGGCGCGCTCGATGTCTTCGGCCCGCGCCGCCTCCTCGATGCACTCGTGGACCACATCGCCGTCCTCCAGACGGACGACCAGGACGCGGCCGAGCTGTGCCGAGCTGTACTTCATCGCAGACCTCCTCGTGACCGCCATCCTACCGCTGCGCTGCCGCAGCGCGGGGCCGCGATCGCCGCTCCCGTCCGTCAACCTTGCTACACTCGCCGAGTGACTCCGGCCTCTTCCCCTACCGGTCACGCGGCCACGCCGCGTTCGGCTCGCGACCTGCTGCGCGAGGTGTTCGGCTTCGCCGGGTTCCGGCCGCACCAGGAGGAGATCGTCGACCACCTCGTAGCCGGCGGCGACGCGTTCGTGCTCATGCCCACGGGTGGCGGCAAGTCGCTCTGCTATCAGCTCCCCGCCCTGGTCCGTCCGGGCACCGGCGTCGTCGTCTCGCCGCTCATCTCGCTCATGAAGGACCAGGTCGACGCGCTCCGGGCGGCCGGCGTCAGCGCCGCCGCCTGCAACTCGTCGCTCGAGCCGGACGAGGCGCGTCGCGTGCTGCGCGCCCTGCACGCCGGCGAGCTCGACCTGGTGTACGTCGCCCCCGAGACGCTCATGACGCACCGCTTCCTGCAGCGGCTTCGGGAGCTGATCGAAGGCGCACGAGAGAGGCGTGCGCCGGCCGGGACGACGCCGTCGGACTCCTGCGCCGGCTCAGGAGGCGTGGCGCTGTTCGCCATCGACGAGGCCCACTGCGTCAGCCAGTGGGGTCACGACTTCCGACCAGAATACGTGCAGCTTGGCCGCCTCCGCGAGCTCTTCCCGGGCGTCCCCATCGTGGCCTGCACGGCGACCGCCGACCCCGAGACCCGGGACGACGTCCGTCTTCGGCTCGGGCTGGCCGACGCCGCGGTGTTCGTCACCGGCTTCGACCGGCCCAACATCCGGTACACGGTCGTGGAGAAGCGCGAGCCCCTGCACCAGCTGGTGCGGTTCCTCGAGGGGCACGCGGACGAGTCCGGCATCGTCTACTGCCTCTCGCGCAAGCGCACGGAGGACGTCGCCGAGAAGCTGCGGGCGCACGGCGTGAGCGCCGCCGCCTACCACGCCGGCTTGCCGGCGGACGAGCGGCGGCGGGTCCAGGACGCCTTCGCCCGCGACGACGTCAAGGTGGTCGTGGCCACGGTCGCCTTCGGCATGGGCATCGACAAGAGCGACGTCCGCTTCGTCGTGCACCACGACCTGCCCAAGACCGTCGAGAGCTACTACCAGGAGACGGGTCGCGCAGGGCGCGACGGCCTCCCCGCCGAAGCACTGCTGCTCTTCGGCCTCGGCGACGCCGCCCTCGTCCGCAGCCTCATCGAGGGCGGCGGCCGCACCCCGTACGGCGGCGACGAGGTCGAGCGCGACCCGGAGCGCGTCCGTATCGAGCTCCACAAGCTCAACGCCATGATCGGCTACGCCGACGGGCTCACGTGCCGCCGCGAGGCACTGCTGGGCTACTTCGGCGAGCCCTACCCCGCGCCGTGCGGCAACTGCGACATCTGCCTCGACCCTCCGGAGACGTTCGACGCCACAGAGCAGGCCCGGATGGCGCTCAGTTGCATCTACAGGCTCTGGGAGCACGACGGATTCGGGTACGGCGTCGGCTACGTCATCGACGTCCTGCGCGGATCGGACAACGAGAAGGTCATCAGCCGTGGCCACGACGCCCTCAGCACGTGGGGCATCGGGGGCGACCTCAGCCGCGACCACTGGCAGAGTCTCATCCGCCAGCTCATCCACCGGGGATATCTCGCCCAGGACATCGCGCGCTTCTCGGCGCTGCGGCTCACGGCGGCGGCGCGGCCGCTGCTGCGCGGCGAGGAGACGCTCGTCCTCGCCGTGCCGCGGACGCGCGTCCCCGGCAAGAAGCAGCGCCTGCGCGCCGAGCGCGCCGGCAGGGCAGCCGAACTCGCCGGCCTGCCGGTCGACGAGGCGCTCTTCGAGGCTCTGCGGGGCCTGCGCAAGCGCCTCGCCGACGAGCAGAACGTGCCGGCCTACGTGGTGTTCAGCGACGCCACGCTCGCGGAGATGGCGGCGCGCAGGCCCGGCACGTATGCCGAGTTGCTCGCCGTCAACGGTGTGGGCCGGGCCAAGCTCGAGCGCTACGCGGACGCGTTCCTGGCCGTCATCGCCGAGCACGTCTCCGGCCGCTCGGCCCCGGGCGCCCTCTTCTGACGGGCTTCGCCGGGCCGCCGCCCGCCGGCGCTCACGTCGGCTCAGCGCATGCCTGCGGCGTGGAACATCTCAGGCAGACTGACCGCCTTGTAGCCCCGCGACCGCAGGCCGCGCAGGATCGTCGGCAGAGCCTGCGCCGTCTGAGGCGTCAGGTGCATGCACACGATCGCGCCCGGGTGCACGTTCGAGAGCACGCGCGAGGCGATCACGCCCGCTCCCGGCTGGGCCCAGTCCTGCGGGTCCACATCCCAGAGGATGATGCGGTAGAACCCCGCCGCGGCCGAGGCCGCCGTGGTGCTCCCGTTCATGTCGCCGTAGGGCGGACGGCAGTACGGCACCGGCGAACGGCCGGTCGCCTTCCACCAGGCGGCGGCGGCCCGCAGCCATTCACTCTGCACCTGACTCGGGCTCTGCCGGGTCATCTGCGAGTGCGTCCAGCCGTGGACGCCACAGGCGTGGCCCTCCTTCATCGTCCTCCGCGCGAGCGAGGGGCTCGAGGCCACATACGGCCCCAGCGGGAAGAACGTCGCGTGCGCCTTGTACCGCTTGAGCGTGGAGAGGATGCTCGCCCAGGCGGCGTTGTTGCCGTCGTCGAAGGTCAGCGCCACGACCTTGCCGGCGCCGCGCACCCGGCGCCAGACGCCGCCGCTGACCACACGGTAGTTCCTGAACGAGCGGCGGTTGCTCACCGTCTGGTTGCCCGCCTCGTCGCGCAGTGTGAACTGGATGCGATACACGCCGGGGACGAACCCCTTGCGGTTCTTGTAGCGCGGGGCGATCTGGACGGAGCCGGCTCCGGCCTTCCTCACGAGCCCGCTCTTGCTGACCGCGTGGTAGCCGTACTGGTCGGTCACCTTGTAGGAGAGCGTGACGGGACCGCTGCGCTCGTCGATGGTGAACCGGCAGGTGACGGGCGCGACACGCCGGAGGATCCCCGGCGAGACGCTCTTCCAGGCGAAGTGCGGCGGCCGCGTGTCGATCTTGACGGTCACCGACTCGGCCGCCTCCTGGTTCAGGCTGTTGTCGACAGAGTAGAACTCGACCACGTGCTCGCCGTCGTTGGAATGATCCTTGGGGGCACGCACCTGCACCTCGTCGCCGATCCGCCACACGCCCCCGTCCACGCGGTAGACGGTGGCCGCGACCCCGGAGAGATCGTCGGTCGCGGCGAAGCGCACGGTCGCCGTGTCGTTGCGCCAGCGAGCGCCCATGCCGCTCGCCGTCGTGACGGGCGGCGTCACGTCGCCCGGCGAGGGCGACGCCGTCGGCACGATGGTGGGCGGCCCCTCCGGATCGGAAGGGAGTGCACCGGCAGCCGGCGGCGGCTCGGGCGAGGCCAGGGCGTGCGACGTCACGCTGATCACGCCCGGCACGGCGAGCGCGATCGCGACGGCGAGGATCAGAACGTGGCGAAGCATGGCGACCCCTTGCAGCGCGGCGGGGCACGACCCGCCGCGGACGAGTTTCCAGTCCGTCTGTCGACGGTTCGAGGCGGCAGCTTGAATGCCTGCCCGCCTATGCCGCCGCCATCGGCGGCATCGTGCGGATGAGCAGCACCTGGCAGGGGAGGGGCATGGTAGCCTTGCGGGATGAGTGAGCTCACCTTCTTCGCGACCGTGCCCCGCGGCCTGGAATCGCTGCTGGCCGGCGAACTGCGGAGCCTCGGCGCCGCGACCGTACGGCAGGCCCGCGCCGGCGTCTCCTTCTCCGGCGATCTGGAGACGGCGTACCGGGCGTGTCTCTGGTCCCGGCTCGCCGTCCGCGTGCTGCTGCCACTGGCGCATGGCGCGGCCGGCGACGGCGACGAGCTGTACGCCACAGTGGGCGGCGTCGACTGGAGCGAGCACCTCGGCCCGGACCAGACGCTGGCCGTGGACTTCACCGGCGTCAACCGGCGCATACGGGACACGCGGTACGGCGGCGTGCGCGTCAAGGATGCGATCGTCGACCAGGTGCGCGAGAAGATCGGGGAGCGACCCTCCGTGGACCCGCGGGCGCCCTACGTGCGCGTCAACGCGCACCTCGCGGGCTCCCGCGTGACCGTCTCGCTCGACCTCAGCGGCCAGAGCCTGCACCGACGCGGGTACCGCGCCGACAGGGTGCAGGTCGAGGCGCCGCTCAAGGAGAACCTGGCCGCCGGCGTGCTGTCGTACGCGGCCTGGCCGAAGCTGGCGGCCGCGGGGGGCAGCCTGGTGGACCCGCTGTGCGGGTCGGGCACGCTGCCCATCGAGGCGGCCCTCATGGCGGCCGACGTCGCGCCGGGACTCCTGCGTGCGGAGGCCGACCACGTCGCCGGTCCGAAGGGCCGCTCCGGCGCGACGGCGCCCGCGTTCGGCTTCCTGCGCTGGCGCGGACATCAGGAGCAGCTGTGGCTCACACTCGTCGCGGAGGCCCGCGAGCGCCGTGCGGCAGGTCTCGGGCGCCTCGCCGCGGCGCGCCCGGACGTGTCCATCCGGGGGTCCGACCGCGACGCCCGAGCCGTCGCACTGGCCCGCGACTGCGTGCGTCGTGCGGGCCTGCACGGTCTGGTGAGGATCGACCAGGCGGAGCTCGCCCGGGTCGAGGCTCCGGCTGCGCACGGCCTCGTCGCCACCAACGCGCCCTACGGCGAGCGGCTGGAGGAGGCGCAAGCCGAGATCGTCTACCGCGAGCTCGGCGAGAAACTGCGCGCCGAGTTCGCGGGCTGGAACGCGGCCGTCCTCGCCGGCGACCGCCGCCAGCTCGCCGCCGTCGGCCTGGCGCCGAAGCGCGAGACGGACCTGCGAAACGGCCCGCTCGAGTGCGTGCTCGCGTTCTTCGAGGCGGGAGCGGCGCCGACCGGACCGGCCGCGCCGCGCAGCGCCCGCGCAGCCGTGCGCTCCGCCGCGCCGCGCGCGGCGTCGCAGTCGGCCGGTCCCGTCACCGACCGTCCGGCCGGGGCCGCGCGCATGCTGGGCGGCGGAGCCGAGTACCTCGCCAACCGGCTGCGCAAGAACAGGCGACGGCTGGCCCGGCGCCTGCAGCGCGAAGGCATCACGTGCTACCGCCTGTACGACGCGGACCTGCCCGAGTACAACCTCGTCGTGGACGTCTACGGCGAGGTCGCCCACGTGCAGGAGTACGCGGCGCCGCCGGAGGTCGACCCGGTCAAGGCCCGGCGGCGGCTGGACGAAGCCCTCGACGTGATCGCCGCCGTCCTCGAGCTCCCCCGATCCGCCATCGTCCTCAAGGAACGTCGCCGGCAGCGTGGGTCGGCACAGTACGAGCGCCGCGCCGACCAGGGCAGACTGGTGCCGGTCGACGAAGACGGGCTCACCTACCTCGTCGACCTCAGCACGTACCTCGACACCGGCTTCTTCATCGACCAGCGAGCGACGCGGAGACTCGTCCGCAGGCTCGCCGGCGGCCGCCGCTTCCTCAACCTGTTCGCCTACACCGGCACGATGACGGTGAACGCCCTCGCCGGAGGATCGCCCTCGTCGACCACGGTCGATCTGTCGGCGACGTACCTCGCCTGGGCCGAACGCAACCTCAGCGCCAACGGCTTCACCGCGGCGCAGCAGGTCTGGGCGCCCGACGCGCCAGCGCAGGCGGGCAGCACCTCTCCGACGCCGGCTCACACGCTCGTCCGGGCCGATTGCCTGCGCTGGGTCGCAGAGGCGGACGGGGCGTACGACCTGATCTGGCTGGACCCGCCGACGTTCAGCAACTCCAAGCGCATGGGTCGCGCCACCTTCGACGTGCAGCGCGACCACGCCGACCTCATCCGCATGACCGTCCGGCGGCTGCTGGCCCCAGGCGGCGTCCTTCTCTTCTCGACCAACCGCCGCCATTTCCGCCTCGACCACGACGCTCTCGGCGGTCTGGACGTGAAGGATCTCTCGCGGGCGACGCTCGCCTTCGACTGCGAGCGCTCGGCAAACCGGCATCACGTCGTCCGGATCGAGCACGGCAGGACGTGAGAGCGCGCCTGGCGCGGGTGCGCCCGAACGAAGAAAGGGCAGGTCATCACCATGGTTGACCGCGAAGCACGGACGATCGCACCCTACGGGTCCTGGCGCTCCCCCGTGACGGCCAGGCTCATCGCCGAGGGCGGAGTCGGGATAGCGTGGCCGCAGAGCGTCGGCAAAACCTGTACTGGGTCGAACTGCGGCCGACCGAGGACGGTCGGTACGTCGTGGTCCGGCGCGACGCGGCCGGAGCGGTCGCCGACGTCACGCCGGCCGGCATAAGCGCCAGGACGCTGGTGCACGAGTACGGCGGCGGCATGTACGTCGCCTTCCGCGACCCCCGGGGCGGCGAGAGCGTGGTCTTCAGCGACCAGGCCGACCAGCGGCTGTACCGGCAGGACCTGCTGCCGGCCGACGGCGGGGCGCGGGATGACGCCGGCGCGGCGGGCGAGCCGTCCCGCGCCTCCTGGACCGCGCCGCGCCCGCTCACGCCGGAGCCACCCGCGCCGCGCTCGCACCGCTACGCCGACGGGCGCGCGACGCCGGACGGCCGGCTGATCGTCAGCGTCCGCGAGCGGCACGAGGCCGACGGCGAGGTCGTCAACGAGCTCGTCATCCTCCCCTCCGACGGCTCCGCCGAGCCGAACGTGATCGCCTCCGGTCGTGACTTCTACGCGGCGCCGCGCATCAGCCCGGACGGTCGCCGCCTCACCTGGCTCTGCTGGGACCACCCGCTGATGCCCTGGGACGGCACGGAGCTGTGGACGGCTGAGCTCGCCGGTGACGGCAGCGTCTCCGGCGAGCGGCTCGTCGCCGGCGGACCGGACGAGTCGATCCTGCAGCCGTTGTGGAGCCCGGGCGGCGAACTCTGGTTCGCAAGCGACCGCACGGGATGGTGGAACCTGTATGCCGTCGTCGACGGGAAGGCGAGGGCCGCATCCGGCGACGGCGAGCACGGCGGCCGTCCCGGCGCCGCGCAGCCCGACCTGCCGGAGCCCTGCCCGTTGGTCTCGCACTCGGCCGAGTTCGCCCAGGCGCCCTGGGTGTTCGGCCTGCAGGACTACGCGTTCCTGGACGACGGCCGCCTCGTCGTGTGCTTCAGCGAGGATGGCCGCGACCACCTCGCGGTCCTCGACCGCGCCCCGTCCGCCGCCGCCACCCACGCCGTCAGGCGATTGCGCGAGCTCGACACGCCGTACACCGTGGTGAGTTCGATCGCTCCGCTCGGTGACAGGGTGGGCATCGTGGCGGCGAGCCACACCGAGAGCTGGCAGGCGGTCGTGCTCGACCCCGGCACAGGGCCGGGCGATCCCCGCGCCGGATCCACCGAGGTGGTCCGCCGGGGCCGGCCGGTGCCCGTCGACCCGGCGTACGTCAGCCGCCCGGAGCCGATCGTCTTCCCGACGGAGGGCGGCCTCACGGCCCACGCCAACTTCTTCCCACCCACCAACCCGGAGTTCGTCGCTCCAGAGGGCGATCTGCCGCCGTTGCTCGTCGTCGTGCACGGCGGCCCGACGTCGGCACACGACGCCAGGCTCGACCTGGACATCCAGTACTGGACCTCGCGAGGCTTCGCGGTGGTCGACGTCAACTACGGCGGGTCGACCGGCTATGGGCGCGAGTACCGGGAGCGCCTCAAAGGCCAGTGGGGCATCGTGGACACGGTGGACTCGATCAACGCCGCGAAGTACCTCATCGCGCGCGGCGACGCCGACCCCGCGCGCGTCGGCATACGTGGCGGCAGCGCCGGCGGCTATACCACGCTGAGCGCGCTCACGCGCTTCGGTTTCTTCACCGCCGGCGCCAGCCTCTTCGGCCTGGCGGACCTCGAGACGTTCGCCACCGGCGGCACGCACAAGTTCGAGTCGCGCTACCTCGAGAGCCTGGTCGGCCCCTATCCCGAGCGGCGCGCCGTCTACCGCGAGCGCTCCCCGATCGACCACATCGACGCCGTCTCCTGTCCTGTGATCCTGCTCCAGGGCCTGGAGGACGCGATCGTGCCGCCCGAACAGGCCGAGATCATGGTCGGAGCGCTGCGACGCAAGGGTCTGCCCTTCGCCTACCTGGCGTTCGAGGGCGAACAGCACGGCTTCCGCAAGGCGGAGAACATCATCCGCGCCCAGGAGGCCGAGCTCTTCTTCTACGGCCGGGTGTGGGGGTTCACGCCGGCCGACGAGATCGAGCCGTTCGAGATCGAGAACCTGGCGTGACGCCGGCGACCTCGACCCTGCTCGAGCCGCACGGGCAGAAGACCTGATCCGTCCTGCGTGAGCGTCGGCAGGCACGGGAAGAACAGGGGAACGCGGCTGCGCGTCCGGACGCCGCGTCGCGCTCTGAAGCCCGGCTCTTGCCTTCGGAGGACCCCGACGCACCCCAGTCCCGGACGATCGGGAGCGCTGAGCAGATGACAGGACACGCCAGATTCGTCGCCGACCGCCTCGAGATCGTCGAGGACGGCGCTGCGGCTTGGAGTGAAGCAGGCGACCGGCGCGCAGAGACGGCCCGGGCCGCGGCTCCAGCCGGCGCAGACGAGGCGGCTGCTCGAGCCGGCGGAGAGACGACCGGCGACGACGCGCTCCTCGACGCGTACTCGCGCGCCGTCATCCGTGCCGCCGAGCTTGTAGGGCCGTCGGTGGTGAACATCGACGTGGCGCGGCGGCCGCAGGCGGTCCCGCCAGGAGGACGCAGCCGGAGACCTGCGCCCGACCTGAGGCGCGGCGGGAAGCCGGACCGGGACCCCGGTGACGATCGGCAGGGACAGCGAGGTCCCGGGTCCCCTCCTGAGCCCGGCTACGCCGGCTCGGGCTCAGGGTTCGTGATCACCAACGACGGCTTCATCCTCACCAACAGCCACGTCGCGCACGGCGCTCATCAGCTGCGGGTCACTCTCAGCGACGGGCGCGCCCTGCCGGCCCAGCTGGTCGGTGACGACCCGGAGACTGACCTGGCCGTGGTCCGCGTCGACGCGGCGGACCTCGTGCCGGCGCGCCTCGGCGACTCGCGGACGCTGCGCGTCGGGCAGCTCGTGGTGGCCATCGGCAACGCGTACGGCTTCCAGGCTACGGTGACCGCCGGCGTGGTCAGCGCGCTCGGCCGGTCGCTGCGCTCCGACTCGGGCATGCTCATCGACAACCTCATCCAGACGGACGCGGCACTCAACCCGGGCAACTCCGGAGGACCGCTGGTCACCTCGCACGGGGACGTGATCGGCGTGAACACGGCGATCATCGCGCCCGCTCAGGGGCTGTGCTTCGCAATCGCCATCAGCACGGCCATCTACGTCGCCGGCAAGCTGATCCGTGACGGGCACATCACGCGCGGGCGGATCGGGGTCGCGGGGCAGACGACCCCGATCCGCCGCCGCGTCGTCCGCTACTTCGATCTGCCGCTCGAGACCGGTGTGCTGGTCGCCGGGGTCGAGCCCGGCAGCCCGGCCCAGCGGGCCGGGCTCCTGCCCGGCGACCTCATCGTCGCCGTCGACGGCGAGCCGCTCGCCGACGTCGACACGCTGCATCGGCGCCTCACCGAGGCCACCATCGGCCGGCCGATGACGCTCAAGGTCGTGCGCCTGACGAGCCTGCGGGAGCTGGAGGTCACGCCGGAACGGGCCGCGGCCTGAGCACGGCCTGAGCGACCGCAGCCCCAGCGCCGGCACGGCCGCCTGAGCGCAGGCCCCGTCTGCGGAGACAACGCGACGGGCGGGCCGCCGGAGGTGCGCCCGCCGCGGACGTCGTATACTCGGACACCATGCAGCGTCTCCGCAGCATCCGCACGGTGAGCGTGGTCACACTCGTCGTGGCCGGCGTCATCGCCGCCGTCGCCATCATCGCCGGCCCCGCGTTCGCCGCCTCCAAACCGCCGATCGTCAAGAAGTACATCCGCTACGGCGACGGTCGCAAGCAGCAGACCATCGGCTACAACAAGCGCCACTACCGCCAGGCCACGTACAAGCTCAAGCCCAGGGCGATCGTCCTGCACCACACGGCGGGAGCGGACTGGCGGAGCGCCTGGAACACCTTCAACAGCAACGCCGCCTACGGCGGCGAGAAGCCCGGCGTGTCGGCGCAGTTCATCATCCACAAGAACGGCACCATCTATCAGTGCATGCCCCTCTCGTACCGGGCCCGTCACTGTGTCGGCATGAACTGGAAGTCCATCGGCATCGAGTTCGTGCAGGAGCCGCGCGCCGGCAAGGGCGGCCGCTGGATGGACCGGCAGATCCTGAAGAGACCCAAGCAGATCAGGGCCGGCCTCCGGCTCGTCCGCTGGCTCAAAGCACGGTACGGCATCAAGAACGCGGACATCGTCGGTCACGCCACCGCGAACCGCTCGCGGTTCTTCCGCGACTACACCGGCATCAAGAACGCCGCCGGCGACTGGTACGCCCCCGAGGTCAGGGTCTTCCGCTCGCGGCTCTAGACGCGGTCGTCGACCCCCTCCGAGGGCCCCCGTGCACGAGCACTCTCCCCTCCGCCGCGACAGCATCCGCCGGGAGCCGGCACACTCCGCCTGAACAGGACCCAGACGGCCCGGGAGGGCATAGACTGACCTCATGCCCATCCGTCTCGAAGGAATCCACTTCCTGGTCACCTACCGCTGCACCTACTCGTGCGACCACTGCTTCGTCTGGGGGTCGCCGGCCGCAGAGGAGACGATGACGCTGGCGCAGCTCGCCGCCATCATCGACCAGGCGGCCGAGCTGGGCGTGACCGACGTGTACTTCGAGGGCGGCGAGCCCACCCTGGGCTACCCGATCGTGCTCACGGCGGCGCGGCGCGCCCGCGAGCACGGCCTGGAGGTCGGCCTGGTCAGCAACTGCTACTGGGCGACCTCGGTGGACGACGCCCGGGTGTGGCTCTCGCCGTTCGCCGACCTGGGCGTCGCCGACCTGTCGCTCTCGTCCTACGCCTACTGCGTCGAGGACGCCGACGAGGACCACCTGCGCAACGCCGTCCTGGCGGCGCAGGCCCTCGGCATCCCGAGCAGCGTGCTCGAGGTGGGGGCGCCGGCGGACATCGGCGTGCCCGGCGCCTGCTCCGGCGAGGTCGGCGAGATCATGCACAAGGGCCGGGCGGCCGTCGTGCTCGCGCCGCAGCGGGCCTCACGACCGCCCGATAGCTTGACCGCCTGCCCGCACGAGGACTTCACGGACCCGGGCAGAGCCCATGTCGGCCCCGACGGCGAGCTCCAGCTCTGCCAGGGGATCAGCGCCGGCAACGTGTTCGCCGGCGGCGACGGCCCGCCGACGCCGGGATGCCGGGCAGCGCCACGCCGCGACGGCCTGGAGCGCGTGCTGGACGCCTACGACCCCGGCACGCGTCCCGTCATCCGGGAGATCCTGACCGGCGGCCCCTGGGTGCTCGCCCGGGCGGTCGGCCACAGCCCGGCACGCTCGCACTACGCCGACGAGTGTCATCTCTGCTACGAAGTCCGCGCTGCGCTGCGGGCTGCCGGGCGGTATCCCGAGGTGCTCGCCCCTGGTCAGTGCTACGCCGAACACGAGCCCGCCGGGACATGACGACCCGGCAGAAGAAGGAGGGACTCATGCCGTCAGACTGCGAACGGTTCTGGGAGGCCGACAGCTACGCCGTCGTCGGCCACCGGGCCAGCAAGCCGTTCCCCACGATCACCTACGGCGCACTCAAGGACAGCGGGAAGACCGTGTTCGCCGTGGATCCGGACGGCGGCACACTCGAGGGCGACGACGCGTACACCGAGTTCTCGGCGCTCCCCAGTCCGGTCGAGGCGGCCGTCCTCGAGCTTCCCAAGGAAGAGACGGCCGCCTGGGTCGCCAAGGCCGCGGACGCCGGCGTGAAGCAGGTCTGGATCCACCAGATGACCGACACCCCCGAGGCGCTCGAGGAGGCCGAGAGGCGCGGCCTCACCGTCATCACCGATCACTGCGCCGTCATGTACACCAAGCAGGGCTTCAGCATGCACGCGCCGCACCGCTGGATCTGGAAGCTGATCGGCAAGTACTGAGCCGGACGCCCTGCGACGCAGGAGACGGATGCGGGCCGCCGCTACTCCTCGAGGCCGTCGGCTGCGGGGAGGTGCGGCGGCAGGAGCGGTATCTCGTCTTCGGGGAGGCCGCGGACGTGCTCGAGAGCACGTTCGGCCGCGGCCGAGCCTTCCCGCAGGCAGTCGCCGATGCCGATGCCGTGGTACGCGCCTCCGGCGAGCTCGATGCCCGGCACGCGGGCCACGGCGGCCTCGATGTGGGCGACCAGCTCCACGTGGCCCACGCGGTACTGAGGCATCCCCCGCGGCCAGCGGAAGATCTCGACCAACTCCGGCGCTGCACTGATCCCCATGACCTCGCGGAGCTCGGTCCGCACGACGGCCGTCATCTCGTCGTCGTCGAGCTGCGCCGCCGCCTCGCGGCCGGCCCGCCCCAGGAAGCTGCGCAGCAGGACGTGCCCCTCGGGCGCCCGTCCCTCGAACTTGCTGGAACTCCAGGTGGTCGCCATGACCGGACGGTCCTCGGCGCGGGGCACGACGAGCCCGAAGCCCTTGAGGTCGTGCGCCACCTGGTCCGCCCGGAAGGCGACCGAGACGGTCGCCGTCGTGACGTACTCGATGGACGAGAGGTCCTCCGCGGCGAGCGGCGCCACGGTGCGCAGCAGGTCGCCGCTCGCCCAGGCCGGCGTCGCCAGCACGACGGCGTCCGCGACGAGATGTGAGCCGTCGCTGAGCTGCAGCGTGTACGCGGCCGAGCCGGCGCGGGCGCCGCAGTCGGCGGGGCACCCGGCCATGCTCGTCACGCCCAAGCCGGCGTGCAGCCGTTCGGGCGGTAGCGACGCGACGATCGCGTCGCTCAGGTCCTGCAGACCGCCCTTGAAGGAGTAGAAGTAGGACTTCGGGCCGGGCGCCCCCGTCCCAGCGGCGCCGGGCTGGGCGGAGCCGCCGGAGACCGGCGCGAACGCGGCAGCGCGAGCGGCGGCCGCCTTCTGGCGCGCCTTGCGCCGCTTGAGCATGGCCAGGATGAGACTACGGTGCTCGCGTTCCATGTCGAGGAACATCGGGAAGGTCGCACGGACGCTCATCTGCTCGGGGTCGCCTGCGTGGATGCCCGCCACGATCGGTTCGGCGATGCGCTGCAGGGCCTCCCTGCCGAGGCGCCGCCGCACGAAGTCGCCGAGGCTCTCGTCCAGGGCCGGACCGGCTGCGCCCTCCGGCCCTCCCGTCGCCGCGCCGCCGCGGGGCAGCACCAGGTCCAGACCCATGCGCACCTTGCCCGGCCAGCTCATGAGTCCGCTGAGCGCGAACGGCACCATGCGCGTCGGCACCATGAGGATGATGCCCTCGGGGAGCTCGTACAGCCGGCCACGGGTTTAGACGAAGCTCTTGCGGATGGCTTCGTTGCAGTCGAGGAACCTGTCGGCGATACCGAGCTCGCGGGCGGCCCTGATCGGCCAGGGCTTCTCGATGATGGCCGAGTCCGGGCCGCCCTCCACGACGAACCCGTCGCGGCGGACCGTGTGCACCTTGCCGCCGAACCTCGGGTCCTGCTCGTAGAGGTACCAGTCGATCGCCGGATCCTGGAGCCGAGCCGCCTCGAGCACCCGCGCCGCCCCGAGCCCGGCCATGCCGCCGCCGACCACCGCGATGCGGTACGGTCGGGCCTGGTCCCCGTGTGCCGGCACCGTCGAGCTCACCGCTTCACTCGCTCGCCCGGGTCGCGTTTGGCCGGCCCTGCGCCGTGCCGGCCGGCCTGCCGGCCAGATGGCCGGTCACGACCTCTGCCAACGCCTCGATGAACAGCGGCGAATCGTTGGGGGCCTGAGACCGGCGGTACTCGGCGCCCAGTTCCTCGATCTGCCGGCGCAGCACGACGTCCAGGTCGTACAGCGTCTCGACGTTGTCGCTCACGAACCCGACAGGCACGACGAGGATCTTCTTCCACCCCTCGCCGACCAGAGCGCGGGCGGCGTCGTCCGCCTCCGGCCCCGTCCAGTCGCCGCCGCCGCGGCCCTTGCTCTGGAAGCCGAACCGCCAGTCACCGGGCATGATCCGGGGGACCAGCTGGGAGATCGTCTGCTGCAGCTGGTCCACGTAGGGATCACCGCCGGTGATGGTCTCGACGGGCACGCTGTGGGCGGTGAAGAGGACGGCCCACTCGCTCACGTCGCAGCCGTCCAGCGCCTCCGCCATACGGCGGCTGACGGAGCGCACGAAGCCCTGGCTCGCATACCAGCCCTCGAGCACCGGGATGTCGCGGCCGGCTCCGCCGGCCGCGGGGTCCTCTGCGGCCGCGATCTGAGCCCGGTACCTGCCGCTGGTGAGCCGCGAGGAGAAGGGGCTCATCGGCAGGGCGACCATCTCGGGAGCGTCGAGAGCGCGCACGCAGTCGCCGACGCTCGGCTGCGTGTAGAGAAACCCGTGACGCACGCGCGAGGGGACGCCCAACTCGTGTGAGAGCCTCGACTCCAGCGCTCGCGCCTGCCGCACCGTGATGCCGGGGAGTGGTGAGGCGCCGCCGATGAGCGCGTAGCGCTCCGTGACGGCGGCGACGGTGCCCGCATCCGGCGTGCGGCCCATGAGTCGCTCGAGGAAGGGCACCACCTGCTCGAGGCTCTCGGGCCCGCCGTAGGCGAGCAGTGCGACGTCGACGAGGCTCTCGGTCATGTCCCCGTCCCGGTCAGATCGGGGAGGCCGAGAGCCGATGCACGGCGTCGACCAGGAACTTGACGTTGTCCAGCGGTACCTGCGGGATGAGCCCGTGACCGAGGTTGAAGATGTGACCGGGCCGCCCGCCGGCGCGCCGCATCACGTCCGCCACGCGCTCCTCG
The DNA here is from genome assembly GCA_012514235.1 of Actinomycetota bacterium. GTDB lineage: Bacteria > Actinomycetota > Thermoleophilia > UBA2241 > UBA2241 > CAIXSE01. Next base: position 3,672 of record JAAZAR010000057.1, on the reverse strand, counting down.
ATGGCCTTCGGCGGCCCGAGGAGCGTGATCGGATCGAGGTTCCCCTGCACGGCCACGTCGCCCAGCTGCTCCCAGGCACGGTCGAGCTCGATGCGCCAGTCCACTCCGTAGACGTCCGCACCCGCCTGCGCGACGAGGTGCAGCATGCCCGAGGCGCCGTTCCCGAAATAGATCACCGGGGTGCCCGTCGCGCGGACCTTGTCCATCACGTACCGCACGTGCGGCAGCACGAGCAGCTTGTAGTCATACGGACCGACCCAGCCGACCCACGAGTCGAACACCTGCACGACCTGCGCGCCGGCGGCGATCTGCGCCTTGAGATAGTCCACGACGACCTCGGAGAGCAGACCCATGAGACGGCTGAACGTCACCGGATCCTCGTACATGAGCTTCTTGACGTGCGCGTAGTTGCGGGAATGGCCGCCCTCGACGATGTAGCTCGCGAGCGTGAAGGGAGCGCCCGAGAAGCCGATGAGCGCGATCGTCGGGTCCAGCTCGTGACGGACCAGCCTGAGCGTGTCCATCACGTACGGGAGGTCGGCCGCGGCGTCGATGGTATGCACGCCCTCGAGATCGCGGGCGCCGCGGATGGGCCGCTCGATCACGGGTCCGTCGTCCTTGCTGAAGTGGAAGCCGATGCCCATGGGCTCCAGGGGCAGGAGGATGTCGGCGAAGACGATCGCGGCGTCCAGCTCGAAGCGGCGGAGAGGTTGAAGCGTGACCTCCGCCGCCACGTCCGGCCGCCGGCACATCTCGACTAAGCTCATCTTCTCCCGGATGGCGCGGTACTCGGGCAAGTAGCGCCCCGCCTGACGCATGAGCCAGATTGGCGTGGCGTCGACCGGTCTGCGGGCACAGGCGTCAAGAAGGCGCATGGGCATCACCTGATGTGACGGGAGGGAGTGGCAGGAACGACGATTGTAGCAAACGGAAGCCGAATGCTCCCGCCGCCCCGAAGGGGTGCAGGCCGGACCCGGTGTTCGGTCCTCGTGGACCAGCTACCTGGCGGTGCACCGGTCCACCGGCTACTCGGCCGGCCTGTACCCTTCGCCCAGCGCCGCCTTGTGACACGTATGGCACACGGTGATCATCTCGCAGACCTGCGGCGACACGACGTGATACCGCAGCGACCGCGCACTCAGCCGGGCGCCACACAAGGCACAGTGCCCGCTCTCGATCGAGCGGACCTCGGCGGTCGGGGCCGTCGCGTCGAGCGGCGACGCACGCCGCTCTTCCGACTGGTTCGGCATCGGGCGGACCTGGCCCATTGAGTCCTCCCCTCGGCTCGGCTGCGGCTTCCGGAGCGGGGGTCCGGACATGGCACCGCAGCGTATTCACTACCTGCCCAAAACCGACGCCCGAGTAACGCCTCCCCGTGCCTGTCCCCCTCGTCATCGTGACCACCGCCGGCGACACGTGATCCGCCAGCGCGTAGAGACCGCCCTCGCTGCGGAGTAGGATGGGCGCTGGGCAACGCGGACGCCGAGGCGGGGTCTGCACCATCGAGGGGGTCTTCCATGAGACGTCTGTTGGTCGCGGCCACGCTGTGCGCCGCGCTTCTGCTGCCGGCGGCGGCCGCGTACGCCGCCCCGCCGGCCCACCCCGGCGACGGCCACCACACGGCCGGCGGCCCGGCCGCGTCGCCGGCGGGCCTCCCCGACGTCCGGCCGGCCGCTCCACGATTCGTGCCTCTTGCCAGGCAGTTCAACCCCGGCGCCGCCACCATCAGCGGCACCCTTCGGGACTTCTGGAACGTCCCGGTCGCCGGCCGCGACATCGAGTGGTGGGGAGAGGACGATGACGGCCGTTGGTACTGGAACGGCACGGTCACCGGCGCCGCCGGCTCGTATTCCATGACTGCCATGCCCACCACCAACGGTGAGGTGTACGCCTATCCCAGCGACGACTCCGTCCTCGGCTTCCAGGCGCAGGAGTGGGCGGACGGCGGCACCAGGCAGCTGGACTTCTCGCCGGGACGCATCCTGGTCCGGGCGGACCTCGGCGGCGACTGGGCAGACGCCTTCCAGTACCTCCAGGTCCGCGTGTGGGGCACCGACCGCTACTCCTATGGCGAGGTGCCGGCCGACGGGACCCTGCACCCCGAGGCCGTCGTCAACGCCAACAGCGGCACCTACTACTGGGGCAGCGCCAAGTTCTTCGCCGACGAGGGTGTCGAGTTCGAATCGACCATCACCGTACCCGCCTTCGCGCAGGCGGGCGGCAGTGTCCAGGTCGATCAGGCGAGCGCCCAGCGCATCTGGAGCACCTCGCCGCGCTGGGCATCGTGCAAGCCGGGCACTTCGGTCAGGATCGTGCGCACCAACTTCCCGGCGGGCTGGGTCAATCAGGTCACCGGGTACACGGACGATCCGAAGGGGTCCGGCTCCAAGGTCTTCGGCAACCGGATGTCGTCCGGCGCCGCCCAGCAGGCACTGACGGTCAAGATCCCGGCCACCGCCAAGCCCGGTTACACCTACTGGATCGGCTTCCAGCACGTGAACGGCATAGGCACGCTCTACCTTGAGACGCCCATCCAGCTGTGCACGATGAAGCCGTCCAGGACCAAGATCAAGAAGGGCGCCAAGATCCGGGTCACGGGTGTCGTCCCGACCGAGGGCCACTGGGGCAGCAAGGCGGGCAAGCGCAAGAGGGTCACCCTGTGGTGGCACAAGGGCACGGCGAAGGTGCCGACCAAGTGGGACCCGAGAAAGCAGGGCTGGATCGGGGTGACCTCGGTCAAGTGCAACGGCCTGGGCGCGTACAAGACCCCGTACTTCAAGCCGCCGCGCACCGGGACGTTCGTACTGCAGTACAGCGGCGACAACTGGTACTGGGGGGCCTTCTCCTCAACGAAGAAGGTCACAGTACGGTGACGTCGAGCTAGACTGGACACAGTCGCGCGCCGGAGGCGCGAACACGCGAGGGCCGGGGAGGCCGGAAGGGCCTCCCCGGCCCTCGCCCTTTCTCGAGGCGCGGGTCGCGGTACGCGGAAGGGGGTCGCGCCCGGAAGGAATCTGGAACCTACCCGGTCCGCAAGCGCTCACGCCCGAACCCGCAGCTTATCCCCTCCGCCCCTTGCATAAGCAATAGCTTATTTGAAGGAGTTGCCTTACTTATGGATAATCGACGAGAGGTCAACGAGCACCGCGAGGATGTCCATGGGCAAGAGGTACACAGCAACTCCCGACGTGCCGCGCATCGAGGGAGGCGTCACCATCTTCCGCAGCTGCCTCGTCGGGGCCGAGTTCCCCGGCGTCGAGTCGTCCACCAAGTGGCTCCTCGAGCGGTTCGGCATCGAGTACACGATCAACCCGGAGCAGACGTGCTGCACCGGACTCGGCTACTACTCGGACCTCATACCGATCCAGACCACGGTCGGCATCGCCGCCCGCAACGCATGCGTCTGCGTGGACGACGGCCACCCCGTGATGAGCTACCTCTGCTCCACGTGCTACGCCATCAACAAGAAGGCGCGCAACATCCTCGACGTGCCGGAGTACCGCGCGGAGACCAACGACGTGCTCGCGAAGATCGGTCGTGAGTACGACGACCGGATCGCGTCGACGGTGCAGCACAAGCACATGCTCGACGTCCTGTGGGGAGCACACAGCGACGTACCGGAGCTGATCCGGCGGCGCCTCGACGGCGTCAAGGTCGCGACCCATCCGGCCT
>JAAZAR010000074.1 GCA_012514235.1 Actinomycetota bacterium | reverse complement strand
CTCCCACTCGCACTGGCGGATGGCCGCCGTGTGCTCGATGGTGGCCTCACGGCCGTCCTGCTCGGCCTTGATCCGCAGCTCGCTGGCCAGGATCTCGGCCTCCTTCTCGCCGCCCGTGAGGCAGATGGCGACGCAGGTGTCGCACCCGGCCACGAGGACCTTCTTCTTGTCGCCGACGAGCGCGAGGATCTCGTCGAGGGGTTTGCGTTCGGCGGTGATCATTCTGCGTGTCCTTCCTCACTGGTGGCGGCGGACGGAGCGGGGTCGTCGGGCATCGCCACGCCGCCGAGCGCTTCGCGGGCGGCGGCGTGCGGGTCCACGCCCTCGCGTTTGACGGGGTTGGGGCCGAGCGCCTTGATGCGCTCGGTGAACTCGGTCGCGACCTCGGCGAACTTGGCCCCCATGGCCGAGGACATGTTGTACATCTCCACGCGCTCGGGCTCGATGCCGACCTCCTCGAGCAGCGTCTTGACGTGATTCACGCGCTTGCGCGCCCACAGGTTGCCCTTGAGGTAGTGGCACTCGCCCTCGAGGCAGCCGGCGGCGTACACGCCGTCCGCACCCGACTCGATCGCCTTGAGCAGGTGGATGACCTCGAGCTTGCCGGTGCACGGCAGCTTGATCATGCGGATGTTGGTCGGGTACTGCAGGCGCATGCTGCCGGCAAGGTCGGCTGCCGCATACGCGCAGTAGTGGCACGCGAAGACGATGATCTCGGGCTCGAAGTCCGGATCGACCGGCTTCTTCGGCGCCTCGTCCGTCGCCTCGGGCGCCGCGCCCCCGGCGACGGCCTTCACGTCGGCGTCGGCCATGTCAGCTCACCTCCATGAAGAGCGCCTCTTCCTTGGCGAAGATCTGGGCGTCGGTGTAGTGGTGCAGCGTGATCGCCTTGACGGGGCACTCGCTGACGCACACGCCGCAGCCCTGACAGGCGGCCGCCTCGATCTTGGCCTTCTTGGTCTCGGGTTCGATGATCGGGACCTCGTAGGGGCAGACGCGCACGCACGTGAGGCAGGCTGCGCACTTGTCCTGGTCGACCTCCGCCACGACGCCGCCGGCCTTGAGCGCCGGCTTGGCCAGGATGGCCGCGGCGCGACCCGCGGCGGCGTAGGCCTGCGAGATCGTCTCCTCGATGCTCTTGGGGTAGTGGGCGGCGCCGCAGAGGAAGATGCCCTCGGAGGCGAAGTCCACGGGGCGCAGCTTGACGTGCGCCTCGAGATAGAAGCCGTCGGCCGTGAGCGGCACCTTGAGCAGCTTGCTCAGGTCGCTCGCGCCCTCCGGCGCGACCGTCGGGGTGGCCAGCACCAGCAGGTCGAGCGGCAGCTCGACGTCGCGGCCCAGATACGGGTCGCGGGCCTTGAGGCTGACGCTGCCGTTGGCGCTCACCTGCGGCGGCGTGTCGTTGTCGTAGCGCGTGAAGATGACGCCGAGCTCACGCGCCTTCGTGTAGTACTCCTCGAGCAGGCCGTAGGTGCGCATCTCCTTGAACCAGACGTACACCTGCCGCTCCGGGTCCTGCTCCTTGAGCGCGATCGCGTTGCGGACGCTCTGCTGGCAGCAGGTGCGCGAGCAGTACGGATGGGTCTCGTCGAGCGAGCCGGCGCAGAGGATGAACCCGGCGGACTTGACGTCCTTGAGCGCCGGGTCGTCCTCCTTGAGCATGCGCTCGAGGTCCATGCCGGTGACGACCTTCTGGCTCTCGCCCCATCCATACAGGCCGTCCGGCTTGTTCTCGATGCCGCCGGTGGCGACCACGACCACGCCGTTGTCGACCGGCGTGCGCTTGCCGTCCTTGTCGGCGATGACGCTCGAGAAGTTGCCGATGAAGCCGTGGAAGTCGGCCAGCTCGGACTCGAGGTGGATCTTGACGTTGGGGTTGTCGACCAGGCGCTGCTCGAGGTCCTTGACCAGCTGCGCCGGGTCGTTGCCCTTGGTGGTCGTGCCCAGCTCAAGCACGTGGCCGCCGAGCTTGTCGGTGCGCTCGACCAGATGGACCTCGTGGCCCATGTCGCCGAGCGCCGAGGCGGCCGTCATGCCGGCCACGCCGCCGCCGACCACGACGGCCGTATGGGTGAGCGGCACGTCGACCTTGTAGAGCGGCTCGAGGAGCCGGGCCCTGGCCACGCTCATCTGGACCAGTTCCTTGGCCTTCTGCGTGGCCTTCTCCGGCTCCTTGGCGTGCACCCAGCTCGCCTGGTCGCGGATGTTGGCCATCTCGAAGAGGAACGGGTTGAGCCCGGCCTCGCGCAGGGTGTCCTGGAAGATGGGCTCGTGGGTGCGCGGCGTGCAGCTGGCCACCACGACTCGGTTGAGGTCGTGCTCCTCGATCTTCTCGCGGATGAGCGAGAGGCTGTCCGACGAGCACGTGTACATGGTGTCGGTCGCGAACACGACGCCGGGGAGCTTGCTGGCGTACTCGGCGACGCTCTCGACGCCGATGACGCCGGCGATGTTGCTGCCGCAGTGGCACACGAAGACGCCGACGCGCGGCTCCTCGCCGACGACGCTCTTCTCGTCCGGATACTCCTTGTCGACGGTCAGCGTGCCGCGCGAGTCGGCGAGGCCCGTCATGACCTGCGCCGCGGCGGCGGACGCCTGCGCGACGCTGTCCGGGATGTCCTTGGGCTCGCCGAACGGCCCGACGATGAACACGCCCTTGCGGCTGGTCTCGAGCGGGTTGAACTCGTGCAGCTCGCAGAACCCGTGCCGGTTGAGCGCCACGCCCACGTGGCCGGCCGCCTCCTGCGCCTTGCGCGCAGGCTCCAGGCCGGCCGAGAGCACCACCATGTCGTAGCGCGTCTCGTGCAGCTTGCCGGCCTCGTCCTCCCAGCTGATCAGCAGATCGCGTGTGACCGGGTCTTCCTTGATGTACGACGGGCGCGAGCGGATGAACTTGACGCCCTTGTCGATGGCGCGCTGGTAGAAGGCGTCGAAGCCCTTGCCCTGGGCGCGCATGTCCATGAGGAAGACGGTGGGCTCGCAGTCGGGCTCGTGGTCGATGGTGAGCATCGCCTGCTTGTTGGCGAAGCTGCAGCACACGCTGGAGCAGTACTCGTGCTCCTGGTCGCGCGAGCCGACGCACTGGATGAAGGCGATCTTCTTGGGATGCTTGCCGTTGTCACGGCGCTGCACCGAGCCGATGGTCGGGCCGCTGGCGCTCAGCATGCGCTCGTACTCGAGGGCCGAGAGCACGTTGGGGTAGCGCTGGTAGCCGTACTCGCTGTTGGGACCCGGGACGGAGAGGTCGAAGCCCGTCGCCATGACGACGGCGCCGACCTCGATGTCCATCTCGGCGTCACGCTCGCCGTGCACCAGGGCGCCGGGCCCGCAGGCGCGCACGCACTCCATGCACTCGGAGCAGACGGCGCAGTTGAGGCAGCGTTTGGCCTCGGCGACGGCCTGCTCCTCGCTGAAGCCGGTGTTGACCTCGTCCCACACGATCTTGCGGGCGGCGCCGGCGAGGTGCGGCATGGGCAGGCGCGCCATGCGCTCGGTGGCCTCGAGGACCGCGTCCTCCGGCCGGGCCTCGTCCATCACGTCGTCCTCGATGGGGAGGAGTTCCTCACCGCGCAGGTAGTTGTGGATGCTGCGCGCGGCGCGGCGTCCCGCGGCGACGGCCTCGATGGCGGTCCACGGGGCGCGGGCGGCCGCGTCGCCTCCGGCGAACACCCCCTGCTTGCCGGTGGCCAGCGTGGCCTTGTCTGTGACGATCTGACCCTTCTCGACCGTGACGCCGTCGGCGCCCTCGAGGAAGTCCTCGACCATGCTCTGGCCGATGGCGAAGATGACGGTGTCGCACTCGAGCTCGTGCTCCGAGCCGGTGACGGCGACCGGCGGGCGCCAGCCGCGCTCGTCCGGGTCGCCCAGCGAGCAGGCGAGGAACTCGACCTTGCGCGCGCGGCCGGCGTCGTCGGTGATGATGCGCGAGGGCATGCAGGAGCAATTGAAGCTGATGCCCTCGTCGAGACCCTCGGTGAGCTCGTCGTCCGACGCCGGGACGCTCTGGTCGTCCTCGATGCAGTTGATGGTGACCTTCTCGGCGCCGAGCCGGAGTGCGGTGCGCCCGGCGTCGAAGGCCACGTCGCCGCCGCCGATGACCACGACGTGCTTGCCGATGTCGACCTTCTCGCCCAGCGAGGCGGCCTTGAGGACGCTCACGGCGTCGAGCACGCCCGCGGCGTCGGCGCCGGGGATGGGCAGCGTGCGGCCGCCCTGGAGGCCGACGGCCAGGTAGACGGCCTTGTAACCGCCGCCGTCCTTCTCCATGAGGCCGTCGACGGTGAAGTCCTTGCCGGCGGCCTTGTTCAGCTGCAGGTCGACGCCGAGCGCGAGGATGCGGTCGATGTCCTGCTGCAGGGCGGCCTTGGGCAGGCGGTACTCGGGGATGCCGAAGCGCAGCATGCCGCCAGGCTCGGGCTTGCTCTCGAAGACCGTGACCTCGTAACCGAGCAGCGCCAGGTCGCGGGCGGCCGTGAGGCCGCTGGGGCCGGCGCCGACCACGGCGACCTTCTCCTTGTAGGTGACGTCGGCCTTCTCCGGCAGCGGCACGTTCTCGAAGGCGTAGTCGCTGACGAACCGCTTGAGGCCGGCGATGGCGAGCGGTTCGTCGACGTCTCCGCGCGTGCAGTCCGTCTCGCACTTGTGCGTGCAGACGCGGCCGCAGACAGCCGGGAACGGGTTGGGCTCGCTGGCCACCGTGTACGCCTCGGCGAAGCGGCCGTCGGCGATGAGGGCCAGGTAGCCCTGCGCGCTGGTGTGCACGGCGCAGGCGCGCTTGCAGGGGCTGTGCCCCTTCTTGGTCACCGCGTAGGTGTTGGGGATGGCCTGCGGGTAGAGCTTGAAGATGGCCTTGCGCTCACCCAGCTCCTCGTTGTACGGGTCCGGGACCACGACGGGACACTTGGGGGCGCACTCGCCGCAGCTCGTGCAGATGTCGGGATCGACGAAACGGGCGTGGTGGTAGACCTTGGCCTTGAAGCTCCCCGGCTCTCCCTCGAGGCCGACGAGCTCCGAATTGGTGATGACGTCGATGTTGAGGTGTCGCCCGGCCTCTACGAGCTTGGGCGAGAGGGTGCACATCGAACAGTCGTTGGTAGGGAAGGTCTTGTCGAGCTGGGCCATGTGGCCGCCGAGGGCCGGGGACTTCTCGACGAGGTAGACCTTGTACCCCCCTTCGGCAAGGTCGAGCGAGCATTGGATGCCCGCGACGCCGCCTCCCACGACCAGCGCAGCACCGGTGGACTTGGGCGGTGAACCCGACATACGCACTCCTTTGCGATACGCGGCGGTCCCAACTGCAGTGGGGTGACCACAGACTCAACGGCCCACTTGGGTGTCGTCAAGTATAGCTGTGAGATTGTGAGCGCGTCCACACAGAGCCGGACATGGGAGGGATGCGGCGCAGAATGGTTTGTCCGACGCGAGCGCTCAGCGTAGGGTCGCGGCACGCGACGGTCGCGGTGCGACGACGACGGGAGGCGGGCGGGTGCAGGCGGATCTGGTGCTCACCGGGGGTGTGGTGTACGCGGTCGACGCGCGACGGTCGCGCCACGAGGCCATGGCCGTCAAGGACGGCCGGATCGTGGCGCTGGGGAGCGCGTCGGAGGCCGCCGAGTGGCGCGGTCCGCGCACGCGGACCGTGGACCTCGGCGGCCGGCTCGTCCTGCCGGGCTTCGTCGACGCGCACCTGCACCCCACGTACTCGACGCTCGAGCTCTTCGAGGTCAAGCTGGAAGACTGCCGGTCGCTGGACGACTGCCTCGCCCGCGTCGCCCGGTTCGCCGCCGAGCGCCGCGAGCTGCCGGCCATTCGCGGCGGCGGGTGGTTCCCCACCGTCGTGCCCATGGACGGCATGACGGCCGAGGCGCTCGACCGCGTCGTGCCGGACCGCCCCGTGCTCCTGCACGACGACAGCGTGCATGCGCACTGGGTGAACAGCGCGACGCTGCGCCTCGCGGGGCTCGGCCGCGACGACCCCGGCTGGACGGGCGCCGTGATCGAGCGGCTGCCGGACGGCTCGCCCAAGGGCTTGCTGCACGAGGCGTTCCCCTGGCTGGACCGGGCGCTGCCGCAGTACACGGCTCGCCAGCTGGCGGAGGCGATGCGCCACTTCCAGCGTGAGACCGCGGCGCGCTACGGCATCACGATGCTGCACGACGCCGGGGTCCACGGCTGGAGCGACGACGTCCTGGACGCGTACCAGTCGCTCGAGGCGAACGAAGAGCTCTCGCTGCGCGTCCGCCTCTCGATGATGGTCGATCCGAGCGAGCCGTTGGGCGACCAGCTGGCGTCGGCGGAGGAGGCGCGCGCCCGCTTCTCGGGCCCGCTCGTCCAGGCCGCGACGGTCAAGCTCTTCTGCGACGGCGTGCTCGAGACGCACACGGGGCTGCTCAAGGAGTCCTACACCGACACCCCGGGGTACGCGGGTACGCCCATCTGGGAGCCCGAGCGGCTCGTCGAGGCGTCGGTCGCCGCCGCGAGGGCCGGCTTCCAGCTCCACTACCACGCCATCGGCGACGGCGCCGTCGCCCTGGCGCTGGACGCGATCGCCGCGGCCAGGGAGGGCAGGCCGGGCGGCCGGGACATCATCACGCACCTGCAGGTGGTGGACCCCGCCGACGTGGCGCGCATGGCCGAGCTCGGCGTCGTGGCCGTCGTGCAGCCGTACTGGTTCACCGGCGATCCCGACTACCTCGCGGCGCTGCGCCCCCTCCTCGGGGACCGTACCGACCGTCAGTATCCGATGCGCAGCCTGGTCGAGGCGGGCGTCCTGGTGGCCGGCGCGAGCGATTACCCCGTCACGCCGCCGCCCGACCCGCTCCTCGCCATCCAGCGCGGGGTGCTGCGCCGCGACCCCGGCGCCGTCCCCGAGCACCACGGCCTGTGGCCGGAGGAGGCGGTGGACGTCGACGCGATGGTCGCGGCCTTCACGATCGCGGGAGCCCGGGCCAACTTCCTCGAGCACGAGACGGGGTCGCTGGAGCCGGGCAAGTCTGCGGACCTCGTCATCCTCCGCCGCGACCTGCTGGAGCTCCCGCCGGACCTGATCCACGAGGCCGCGGTGGAACTGACGCTGTTCCGCGGCCGGCTCACGTGGGCCGGCGGCGCGTTCGAGGGCTTCGCCGCCGACTGACGCGCGACGAGCGTGGCTATCGCTGCGTCGACGCGCGCTCGACGAGCCGTACGGGCAGTACGCGCTGCGGGTCCTCCACGCGCTCGCCGCGCACCAGCCTGATCAGCATGTCGGCGGCCTCCCGTCCGTGCCCCTCGGCGTCGTACTCGAGCGTGGTCATGGGCGGCTGGCTCCCCTCGGCGAGGCCGAAGTCACTGGGCCCGGCGACCATGAGGTCGCCGGGCACGGCGATGCCGAGCTGCGCCGCCGCGCGCAGCACGGCGATGGCGGGCAGTTCGTAGACGCCGAACACCGCGTCCGGCGGCGACGAGCTCTCGAGCAGCCGGCGTGCGGACGCATCGAGAGCCTCCGCGGAGTCCGACGTGAGCTCCTCGACGTGGGCGGCGAGGTCGTGCTCCTCGCACCAGGCCCCGTACGCCCGTAGCACCTGCTTTGTCCAGTAGTCGGTCGTAGGCCAGGTGATGGCGGCCACCCGGCGGGCGCCGTGCGCGTGGAAGTGGTCGAGGACGAGTCGGGCGCTCTCCTCGGGGTCGTTGTCGACCCAGTACCCCTCGTCCGGGCGGTCGGGGTCGCGGCCGATGGTGACATAGGGGAGACCCTGGGCGCGCAGGAAGCGGAGGTTGTCGTCGTTCTTCTGGGGGCCAGAGACGATCGCTCCGTCGAACAGCAGCCGCTCCCAGTGCACGCCGTCGCGCGTGTCGGGGACGTAGACGACGGCGTACTCGTGCTCCCGGGCGGCCCGGGTGACGCCACGCATGATGCGATGGATGTACTCGAGGTCGGCGTGAGAGCTCGAGCTGACCGCGTTGACGGCGCAGACCGCGATGACCCCGGTGCCGCTCGCCTTGAGGCTCCGCGCGCCGGGGTGCGGCCGGTACCCGAGTTCGGCCACGGCGTCAAGGACCCGCCTCCGCGTCGCCTCCGAGACCGGCCGCTGCCCGCCGAGTGCGTGAGAGACGGTCGTCGGAGACACGCCGGCGAGTCGGGCCACGTCCTTGATGGTCACACGCCTACGCTGGTCCACACCCATGTAGTTACCCCCAGGGTCGCTGAGAGCGCGAGTATAGCGTCGCCCGAGCGCCCCGCGAACTTTGGTCAAGAATCCGTGCTGACAGACAGCCGGGCTCCGGTTAGCCTCGGAGCCGTGACCCACTAACGCGACCCGGGGGGAGTCCGATGGGGAAGAGGGCACGGGACATGCGGACGGCGGCGGTCGTGCTGCTGGCATCGGCGATCGCGGTCCTGGGGGCGCTGGCCGCGGCGACGCCCGCCGCCGGGTCGGCGTCGCCCTCGGCCGGGGGCACCCTGAGGATCGGGTGGACCGCGGACCCCGACAGTCTCAGTCCCTTCATCGGTGTCGAGACGTCGGCGTTCGAGGTCCTCAACCTCACCTACGACCGCCTGTTCGGGTTCGGCATCGACGGCAAGCCGTTCCCGCAGCTTGCCGCCGGACTGCCGACCAAAGAGAACGGCGGCATCTCGGAGGACGGCCTCACGTGGAAGGTCAAGATCAGGCCCGGCGTGAGGTGGCACGACGGCGAGCCGCTCACGGCGGAGGACGTGGCGTTCAGCTACAACGTCATCATCGACAACGGACTGACCACGTACCTGCAGGCCGTCAAGGACATCGAGCGCGTGGAGGCGGTGGACGAGACGACCGTGCGCTTCACCATGTCGGCGCCCAAGGCCGACATGCTCTACGTCATCGTCTACGTCATCCCCGAGCACATCTGGGGCAAGATCAAGCCGTCCACCCTGGAGCGCAAGTACGAGCTCGACCTGCCGATCGTCGGCAGCGGCCCGTTCCAGGTCACCTACTACAAGCGGAGCGACTACACCCGGCTGGTGCGCAACCCGGACTACTGGGGCAACGACGTCCCGGGGTGGGGCGGCCCGCACGTCGACGAGATCATCTTCCAGGCCTACACCAATCCGGACACCATGACGCAGGACCTGCGCACCGGAGCCCTGGACGCCGCCCAGGGGGTGCCCGCCGCGCAGTTCACCGAGCTCGAGTCGGCGGACGGCATCAAGGCGATCGCCTACAACTTCATCAACTGGGACTACATCGACTTCAACTGCTACGAGGGCGCGGCGTCGGGCGGCCATCCCGTGCTGCGGGATCCCGCCTTCCGTGTGGCGCTCGACCACGCCATCGACAGGGAGCGGATCGTCGACCTCGTGTACGGCGGCCGAGCCAGGCCCGGCTACACCATGATCAACAGCGACACCTGGCGCGACCCGGACTTCCACTGGGAGCCGCCGGAGGGCGTCAGGCGCACCTTCGACCCCGAGAAGGCCAAGGAACTGCTGGACGCCGCCGGCTACCGGGACAGCGACGGCGACGGCGTGCGCGAGGACAAGCAGGGCAAGCCGATCTCGCTCCGGCTGTGGGCGCTGGCCGAATCCACCTCGACCCAGGGTGAGGGCAAGCTCATCGCGGGCTGGTTCGAGGACATCGGCCTCGACATCCGCTTCGAGGTCGTTGACAACGGCGCGGCCAGCGACGCGATGTACGCGTGGGAGGGCGACGACCCGGCGCCCGACTACGACATGATCCTCTGGTTCTGGGACGGCTACTACGATCCGGGCTCGACCCTGCAGTGCTTCACCACGAGCCAGATAGGCTGGTGGAACGAGGTCTACTGGTCCGACGCCGAGTACGACGAGCTCTGCGAGAAGCAGGGCCACGAGCTGGACGCCGAGGTGCGCGCCGAGCAGATCCGGCGCATGCAGGAGATCATGTACGCCCAGAACCCCCAGAACGTGCTCACGTACTTCGACTACCTGCAGGCGGTGAACACGAGCCGGTGGGAGGGCTGGACGCCGTACTACGACGCTGACGGCCCCGTGTTCTACAACGGTATGGTCCAGAGCTATCTCAACGTGAAGCCGAAGGCCGCCGCCGCGAACGCCGTCTCGGACGGCGGCGGCTCGACCTGGATCGTCGTCGCCGCCGTGGCGGCGGTGGTCGTCGTCGCTGCGGTCGTGTGGTTCGTCTCGCGCGGCCGCAGGGCGGACCGCGCCGAGGAGCTCTGAGGCAGGGAGCCGGCGGCGGCAGGACGTCCGTCGGCCGCCCCTTGACGGCCTGCATCTGATAGGCTACCGGCGACGGAGTCAATCAAGCGATTAATCAAACGTCCGCCGAAGAGGAGCCGATACCATGGGTGTGCAGGAACAGTACCGCGACTACGTCATGACGGGGTTCGTCAAGCGAGTCGAGCCGGTGGTCGCGGACCGAGGCGACGGAGCCTATCTCTACGACGCCGACGGCACCGAGTACATCGACTGCTTCGCCGGCATCAGCGTCACCAACGCCGGGCATCACAACGAGAAGATCCTGGCCGCCGCGATGGAGCAGGCTCAGAAGCTGGTGCACGCCTGCTCCTACGTCTACCACGTGCCCAGCGTGGGCGCGCTCGCCGAGAAGCTCGCCCAGATCACGCCGGGCGACCTGAAGAAGACCTTCTTCGGCAACGGGGGCGCTGAGGCCATCGAGGGCGCCTTCCGCCTCGCCAAGAGGTACTCGGGCAAGCGCGAGTTCCTCGCCATCGAGTCCAGCTTCCACGGCCGCAGCTTCGCCACCCTCTCGGTGACCGGCAACTCGGGCCGCAAGAAGGGCGGCGGCCCGTACATGCCCGGTGTCGCCTTCACGCCCACGCCCTACTGCTACCGCTGCTTCGCGGAGAAGGACCCGGACACGTGCGACCTGCTCTGCGCGCGCCGCGTCGCCGAGGTCGCCCGCCTGCATCTCTCCGGCGACGTCTGCGCCTTCATCGCCGAGCCGGTGATGGGCGAGGGCGGCATCATCGTCCCGCCGGAGGGCTACTTCCGGCGCGTCAAGGAGATCCTCGACGAGATGGGCATCCTGTTCATCGCCGACGAGGTCCAGAGCGGCTTCGGGCGCACCGGCAAGATGTTCGCCATCGAGCACCACGGCGTGGCCCCGGACCTCATGACGATGGCCAAGGGCATCGCCGACGGCTGGCCGCTCAGCGCCTTCATCGCCAGGCCAGAGATCGCCGACGCCTTCCAGGTCGGCGATCACCTCAGCACCTTCGGCGGCAACCCGGTGAGCTGCGCCGCGGCGGTCGCCAACATCGACTTCCTCCTGGACGGCGTGGTCGACGACGCGGCCCGCAAGGGCGAGGCGTTCATGGCGAAGCTGCGCGAGCTGCAGAAGACGCAGCCGCTCATCGGGGACGTGCGCGGCAAGGGCCTCATGGTCGGCGTCGAGCTCATCGCCGACCCGGCCACGAAGGCGTACGGCACGGCTCAGGCCGGCTTCGTGCGCCAGTACTGCCTGGACCACGGCGTGCTCATCGGCGTCGGCGGCAACTTCGGCAGCGTGCTGCGCATCCAGCCGCCGCTGGTCATCGACGACGCTCAGCTGGACCGTGTGGTCGCGACGATCGCCGCCGGCCTCGGGGCGGCCGCGAAGACGGTCGCCTGACGGAGCGGCAGGATCAGCGAGCCGGGCCGGGAGGCCCGGCTCGCGGGCGGATGCCGGCCGGAGGGCGGCGCCGCGCTCGCTGCGAGGGGGCGGGAGGCCGGAAGAGCGTCCCGCCCCCTCGGCGTGTACCATCAGGGCATCTCGTCCGGGGCCAAGGGTAGACCGTGACCACGGCGAACCAAGGTCAGGACACCACAAGGGGGAAGGCATGAGCTCCACGCAGGACGGCCCGCAGGTGCAGGTGCAGCGCGACTCCAGGTCCCGCGGCAACGGCTTCGGCAAGCTCATCGCGCCGGCCGTCGTCGCCATCGTCATCATCGTCCTCATCCTCCAGAACACGCAGGAGGACTGGCGCTTCCACTTCTTCTTCTGGTGGTTCTCGCTGCCGGCGGCGCTGATGCTCGCCCTGCTCCTGGTGGTGGGCTTCCTCATCGGGCTGCTGGTGGCGGCGCTGCTCAGGCGCCGGCGCAGGCAGCATCTCCGGCGCAAGGCCGCCGAGTACTGAGCTCGTCCGCGGCCTCAGGGTGAGGAGGGCGGCGCGCCGTAGCCGCCGCCGCCCGGCGTCTCGATCACCAGCACGTCGCCCGGCGCCATGCGCGTCTGCGCCACGCCGGGCAGGCGCTCGACGCTTCCGTCCGCGCCCTCGACGGCGTTGCGTCCGCACGCGCCCGGAAGGCC
This sequence comes from Actinomycetota bacterium, assembly GCA_012514235.1. Classification (GTDB taxonomy): domain Bacteria; phylum Actinomycetota; class Thermoleophilia; order UBA2241; family UBA2241; genus CAIXSE01. The sequence goes on along the minus strand of JAAZAR010000074.1, from coordinate 20,236 downwards.
GCCGGCGAGCCCGAAGGGCGGCACCCGGCGGCTGCTCGAGACGATCGCCGCCGTGAGCGGCTCGAGGAACCGCACGCGCCGCACCACGCCGTCGCCGCCGCGGTGCTCGCCCGCACCGCCGCTCCATGCGCGTACGCGGAACTCCTCCACGCGCACCGGGTACCGCCACTCCAGCACTTCGGGGTCTGTGAGCCGCGAGTTCGTCATGTGCGTGTGCACGGCGCTCTGGCCGTCCCAGCCCGGACCGGCGCCGGCGCCGCCGCAGATGGTCTCGTAGTACTGGAACCGCTGGTCGCCGAAGGTCAGGTTGTTCATCGTGCTCTGGCTCGCGGCGGCAGCGCCCAGGGCTCCCAGCAGCGCGCTCGTGATCGCCTGCGACGTCTCCACGTTGCCGGCCGCCACCGCGGCCGGCGGGCGGGGGGACAGCATGGTCCCGGGAGGGATCACGATGTCGATCGGCTCGAGGCAGCCGGCATTGAGCGGGATGTCGGCGTCGACGAGCGTGCGGAACACGTAGAGGACGGCGGCCGTGGCGACCGCCTCCGGCGCGTTGAAGTTGTCGTCGCGCTGCGGCGAGGTGCCGGTGAAGTCCACCGTGGCGCGACGGCCGGCCGGGTCCACGGTCACGGAGACGACGATCCGGTCGCCGTCGTCGAGCTCGTGGGCGAAACGGCGCGGCCCGGTGCCGGCGCCGGCGAACCTGTCCAGCACCCGGCGTACGGCCTCGGCCGCGTTGTCCTGCACGTGGCGCATGTACGCGCGGACCACCGGGAGGCCGAACTCGCGGCTCATGCGCTCGAGTTCCGCGGCGCCGCGCGCGTTGGCCGCAACCTGCGCGCGCAGGTCTGCGAGGTTCTGCTCCCGGTCGCGCACCGGGTGCGGGGCCGAGGAGAGCAGGTCCGCCACCTCGGCCTCCCGAAGACGGCCGTCGTCCACGAGCCGGAAGTCCTCGATCAGCACGCCCTCCTCGTGGATGGTGCGGCTGCCGGGAGGCATGGATCCGGGCGTGATGCCGCCCACGTCGGCGTGGTGGGCGCGCGAGGCGACGAAGAACACCGGCCCGGCCGCCGCCGCCCGGGTCTCGATCCCGCCGGCCAGGCCGGTGGCGGCCTCGGGGATGAACACCGGCGTCACGACGGTCAGGTCGGGCAGGTGCGTGCCGCCGGCGTAGGGGGAGTTGAGCAGCCAGGCGTCGCCGGGACGCAGTTCGTCGCGGTGCCGGTCCAGCACCGCCTGCACCGAGGCGCCCATCGAGCCCAGGTGGACGGGCAGGTGGGGAGCGTTGGCCACCAGCCTCCCCTCCGCGTCGAAGAGAGCGCAGCTGAAGTCGAGGCGTTCCTTGATGTTCACCGAGACGGCCGTGGTGGCCAGCGTCGCGCCCATCTGCTCGGCGATGGACATGAAGAGGCTGTTGAACACTTCGAGCAGAAGGGGCGAGACGCGCTCCGGGTCGGCGGAGGGGCGGGCCGGCGGCGAGGTCCTGCGCAGCAGCAGCTCGCCGCCGGCCCGTCCCTCCGCCCGCCAGCCGGGTTCGACCACCGTCGTGCCGGTCGACTCGCAGATGACCGCCGGACCCTCGACGATGGCGCCCGGCGGCAGATCGTCGCGCAGATACACCGGCGCGTCGTGACGCTCGCCGCCGGTGAAGACGGCGGCGGTCTCGCAAGGGACGGGCTCAGCACTCCGCCTGCCCCCGGTCCCGCCGGGGCGCCCGGGCTCGCCGTCTCCCGCAGGCTCGCCCGGGATCCCCTCCCCGGTGGTCGCACCTGCCCCGACAGCCTCCGCCGAGACCGCCTCGAGCGTCAGGGCGCGTCCCGGCATGAGGAAGCCGTACCGGGCGTGATGCAGGTCGAGGAAGTCGCGCTCCATGTCGTGTGGCGCAGCCCACGGCACCGCCAGCGAGACATCGGTGCCCTCGTACTTGATGTGGGCGCGGCGCTCGATGCGTATCGCGCCCTCCTCGATCCCCTGCAGCGCGAGCTCCTCGACAGCCGCCCTCTCCACGTCGTCGAGGGCGGCGGTCACGGACGGCTCGCGAGCTTGCGCGAGCGGTGTCTCGACGGTCTTCTCGCGCAGGGCGCGCACGTCCGCCAGGCCCATGCCGTAGGCGCTCAGCACGCCGGCGAGCGGATGCAGCAGGATGCGCGTCACGCCGAGCGCGTCGGCGACCAGGCAGGCGTGCTGGCCGGCCGCGCCTCCGAAGCAGCAGAGCATGTGGTCGGTCACGTCGTGTCCGCGCTGCGTCGAGATGCGCTTGATGGCGCGGGCCATGGCCTCGCAGGCCACGCGGATGAAGTCGTCGGCGAGTTGCTCGGGGGCCGGCGGCTCGACGCCGGCGGCGCGCATGCTCGCGGCCACGGCCGCGAGCGCCCGGCGCGCCGCCTCCTCGTTGAGGCCCCCGGCCCCGTCCGGCCCGAACACGTGCGGGAAGTACGCGGGCCGCAGCTTGCCCACGATCAGGTTGCAGTCGGTCACGGTGAGCGGACCGCCCCTGCCGTAGCACGCCGGACCGGGGTCGGCGCCGGCGCTGCGCGGCCCGACGCGGTAGCGGCCGTCCTCGAACGTGCACACGGAGCCGCCGCCGGCCGCCACGGTGTGCACGCGCAGCATCGGCGACCGCAGGCGCACGCCTCCGACGACGCTCTCGTAGCTGCGCTCGAGCTCGCCGGCGTAGTGGCTGACGTCCGTCGAGGTGCCGCCCATGTCGAAGGCGATCACCTTGTCGTACCCCATGCTCCGGCTCAGTGCGACGGCCCCCACGACGCCGCCCGCCGGTCCGGAGAGCACCGCGTCCTTGCCGCGGAACAGTGAGGCATCGGTGAGTCCCCCGTGCGACTGCATGAAGCGCAGTCGAACGTCACCCAACTGCTCTGCGACCCCGTCCACGTAGTGCCGCAAGATGGGGGAGAGATAGGCGTCGACCACGGTCGTCTCACCGCGGCCCACGAGTTTCATCAGCGGGCTCGTCTCATGAGACACGGAGACCTGGGAGAACCCGGCGGTGCGCGCCAGCTCCGCCACGCGCCGCTCGTGGTCCGGAGAGGCGTACCCGTGGACGAACGCGATGGCGACGGCGTCGAGGCCGCTGCGGCGCGCCTCTTCCAGGCCCCGCCGCGCGCCCTCTTCGTCGAGAGGGCGCACCACGTGTCCGTCGGCGTCCACGCGTTCGTCCACCTCGAGCACCCGCACGTAGGCGGGCGCCGGCAGGCGGATGTCGAGCGCGAAGATGTCCGGACGGTCCTGATAGCCGATGCGTAGGGCGTCGCCGAACCCGCGCGTGGTCACGTACAGCGTGGGCGCCCCCGCGCGCTCCAGCAGGGCGTTCGTGGCCACGGTCGTGCCCATACGGACCTCGGCGACGAGCTCCGGGGCTATCGGCTCGTCGCTCTCGAGGCCCAGCAGACGCCGCACGCCTTCGACGGCGGCGTCCTCGTACCGGTCGGGGTCCTCCGAGAGCAGCTTGTACGTGCGCAGCCCGCCGTGCGGCGGCTGCGCCACCACGTCCGTGAACGTGCCGCCGCGGTCGATCCAGAAGCGCCAGCCGCGCCGGGTCGTCCCGTCCTCGTCTCCGGCGCCGGCGGTCGGACCTCCGCCGCCGGCCTGTCCGGTCATCGTCCGCTTCTCCACGGGGGCGAGGCTACCACGACGCTGCCGCGGCGCATCCACTCGCCGTCGCGCGCCGGTGCTCCTTCGCGCGCGCTCGCGGGTATCACCCGCCTCAGGAGGTCGGTGATGACCGTCAGCATCAGGAGACTGGGTCCGGGCGACGAGGAGCTGCTCGCCGCGATCGCGGGCGAGGCGGACGATTTCGACCTGCCCGGCGCCTCCGCGCCGGAGGAGCCTCTCGACCATGCGCAGGCCGTCGCCTATCTCACAGACCCGGCCGTCCTCCATGTCCATTGGGTCGCGGAGGAGGACGGCCTCCTGGTGGGCGAGCTGCTCTGTCACGTGCTGCGGCTGCCGTCGGCCGCCGGCCGCGAGCTCCTGCTCTACTCGATCGGGGTCCGCTCGGCGTATCGCAGACGAGGCATCGGCACGGCCCTCATGCGCGAGATGCTGGGCTGGGCGCGCCGCGAGGGCATCGAGGTCGTCTGGGTGGTCGCCGACAACGCGGGCGCCGCGGCGTTCTACGTGGCCTGCGGATTCGAACCCGGTGAAGAGGGGAGGGACGCGGTGTACCTGCAGCGCCGCGTCGTCCGCGAGGGGATCGGCCCGTGAGGCTGCCGCTCCCTCCGGCGGACTGACGGCGCTCTCCCGCCTCGGCTCCGCGCGAGAGAAGGGCGAAGCCCCGGGGCGTCGTCGAGGCTCCGCCGCCGGTATACTCCGCCCCATGGACCTCGCCTCGCAACGGGAACGGCTCAGGCGGGCGGCCGACATCCTGGACGAGTACTACGGCCGCCCGGTGCTTTCGCCGCGCTATGCGCCGGTCGACGAGCTGGTCTTCACCGTGCTCAGCCAGAACACCGCCGACGTGAACACGGAGCGCACTTTCGCCTCCCTCAAGGCGCGGTTCCCAGACTGGAGCGCGGCGCGGGACGCCCCCGTCGAGGAGATCGAGGAGGCCATCGCCCTCGGTGGCCTGGCCCATACCAAGGCGCCGCGCATCAAACGGATCCTCGAGGCGATCAGCGAGCGGACCGGCGAGCCCGACCTGGGCGAACTGGACGGGATGAGCGACGAGGAGGCGCAGGCGCACCTCGTCGCGCTGCCCGGCGTGGGTCCCAAGACGGCCGCGTGCGTGCTGCTCTTCGCCCTCGAGCGGCCGGTCATGCCCGTGGACACGCACGTGCACCGTGTGGCGCGGCGGCTCGGCATCATCGGGGAGAAGGTCACGGCCGAGCAGGCCCATCCGCTGCTCACCGAGCTGGCCGGGCCGGACGATCCGGCCCAGGTGTACGCCGTGCACGTGGACTTCGTGCGGCACGGCCGCCGCGTCTGTCACGCACGCCGGCCTGAGTGCGGCAGCTGTCCGCTGGCGCCGATGTGCCCGTCGGCCGGGCTCGTCTAGCGCCCGTCCGTCGCGCCGGCCGGCGCCTCCGCGGCCCGCGCCGCCGCCTTGGCGCGCTCGTTGCCCGGATCCTCGGCTGTCCCCAGCCAGCGGTCGAGGACGCCGCTCTTCCACACCAGCAGGCAGAGCTGGCTCCAGAGGAAGGCGAGCCCGAACAGCACGAGGTACTGCCACACGGGGAGGGCCGTCAGCTCGAAGAGCAGTCGCCCGAGCGGAACGGCGAGCACGACGACCATGCAGAGGAAGAGGAAGCCGACCACGGCGACCATGCGCCGGTCGTTGCGCACCACGGGCGCCCCGCCGCTCCACCACTTGTTGGGCGGGGCGATCATGAGGACCAGGAACGTGGCCGCGAGACAGGCGAAGATGGTGAGCGCGGTCATCGCCGGCGGGTAGGCGTTGGCGATGAGCTCCTCGCTGCCGGCGCCGGGGTGGGAGGCCAGGTAGTCCGACTTGGCCGGCAGTGCCCACAGGAGATAGATGACGGTGGCGAACCCGGTCATGAGGAGCGTCGTCGGTACCACGAAGCGGGCGAGGAGCTTGAACAGCCCGACCTTGGGGGCCGGCCCGGGCTGAGCCCACAGGGCGAAGGCCACGGCCGGCACCGTGGCGCCGAACCAGGAGAGGAGGGCCGACTGGCGTGGCGCGAACGGGAACCCGCCGAGTCCGGTGACGATGGCGATCATGAACGCCTTGAAGAAGATGCGCACCATGAAGATGCGCAGGATGTCGTTCATGCCGTTGATGATCCGTTGCCCCTCACGGAAGGCGAACGGGAGCGGCGCGAAGGTGTCCTTCATCAGGATGAGGTCGCCGACGCTGCGGGCGGCCTGGCTGCCGCCCTGCATGGCGACGGCGACATTGGCCTGCTTGAGCGCGATGACGTCGTTGACGCCGTCGCCGATCATCGCGACGTAGCGCCCGCGGTCGCGCAGGGCCTCCACGAGGTCCTGCTTCTGCTCGGGCGTCACGCGGCCGAAGACACCGGCCTCGTCGGCTTTGGCGGCGAACTCTTCGGGCGGCAGCTCGGCGAGCTCGGCGCCGGAGACGGCGACCAGGCCGCGCGGCGCCGGGATCCCTTCGTTGGCCGCGCCGCCCGCAGGGTGCGTGGCCGAGGCCTCGCTCTCCATGGCGTCGTTGGCTCCGCCCGCATGATCTGCCGTGACGGACGCGGAGCTGTCACCGGCGGCGGCCGGAAGAGCCCGCCCAGGCTCCCGAGGTTCGAGCGGCTGGTCGCACGAGTCCATGCCGGCGTGCCCGCGCAGCGACTGGACGCCGGCCTGGGTGGCGAGGGCGACCACGGTCTTCGGGTTGTCGCCCGAGATGATCTTGACCTCGATGCCGGCGTCCGAGAACTCCTCGAGCGTCTGGCGCACGCCGGGGCGCAGCTCGTCGCTGAAGCAGACGAGCGCCACGCCGCTGAGGCCGTCCGGCAGCGCCGGCGGGGAGTCGGGATCGTGCGCGAAGGGGACGACGTCCTCGCGCCCGGCGAAGAGCACCACGCGCAGGCCGCGCGCCGCCCACTCGTCGGCCTGCGCGCGCCAGTCCGTCGAGCCGTCGAGCGCCGGCGCCAGGACCTCGGGGGCGCCGAGCACGTAGGTGCCGCGGGCGTCCGCCTCATCGAAGGCGAGTCCGCTCCACTTGCGCTCGGAGCTGAAGAAGGCCTCGTGTGCGGCGGGGAGGCGCTTCGCCGGAAGGGCGGTGCGAAGCGCCTCGATGGTCCGGTTGGCGTCGGTCGTGCTGGCGGCGAAGGCGCCGAGCAGGCGCGCGGCGCGCGCGTCGTCGGCGCCCAGTCCCGTGAGCTCCTCGAAGGTGACCACGCCGGAGGTGAGCGTCCCCGTCTTGTCCGTGCACAGCACGTCCACGTTGCTGAGGCTCTCGACGGCGTTGAACTGCTGCACCAGCATGTCCTTGCCCAGCAGCCGCACCGCTCCCAGCGCATAGGTGAGCGCGATGCTGAGCACGAGCCCGTTGGGGATCAGCGCCAGGATCACGGTGGACATGCGCACGCTCTCCACGAAGGGGATGTCCAGGGCGACGTTGCGGATCCAGACGAGGGTCTCGAAGACGATGACCACCATGAGCAGCACGCGGACGATCTGCACCACCTGGCGCTGCAGCGGCGTGAGCTCGCGTTTGAAGACCTTCGCCTTGGCAGTGAGCTTGTTGGCGAAGCTGTCCATGCCGACCCCCACCGCCTCGTAGTAGCCGCCGCCCGTCATGCAGAAGCTGCCCGACATGAGCTCGTCGCCCGGATGCTTGGTCACGAGGTCCGACTCGCCGGTGAGCAGGCTCTCGTCCACTTCCATGCGGCCCTCGCCGACCATGGGACCGTCTACCACCACCTGGTCGCCGGGCTCGAGCCGCAGGACGTCGCCGACGACCACCTGCGACGGGTCCAGCTCCACCAGCCGCCCGTCGCGGAGCACGACCGCCTTCGGTCGCATCAGGATCGCCATCCTGTCCATGATGCGCTTGGCACGGATCTCCTGGACCAGGCTGATGACGGTGTTGGCGCCGATCACGAACACCACGGCGAATGCGTCGAGCGGCTTGCCCAGGATCAGGAGCAGGATGCCGAGGAAGTAGAAGAGGTTGTTGATGAAGTTGAAGACGTTGTCGCGGACGATGCGCGAGTAGGAGCGGCCGGCCTTGATCTCCACGTCGTTGCCCTGGCCGGCCGCGCGCCGGCGGTCGGCCTCGGCGGTGGTGAGGCCCCGCAGCCCGGAGGGGAGGTCGTCGGCGGCTGTCGGCTTGTCGGCGGCTCTCGGCATCGTGCGCGACCGTATCAGAATCGGGATCGGATGGCGTCCGCACGGGCGGCGCCCCGGGTCCTGCGTGGTCCGGGGCGCCCCGCAAACGGCAGTCCGAGTTGCGCGCGGGCGATGCGGTCCCTATTGTGGTGTGAAACAGTCAACTTTATGCAGTTTATCGGGAATCGGGAGGAACAGGTGTCGAGCACGTCAGGGGACCGCAGGCGCACGGCAGCCGGCGGCGCCGGCAGGAGTACAAGCCGGGTACGCGAGCAGAAGCGCGCCCAGTTCGAACAGCCGAGGAACCGGACCGGCCTGCATCTCGCGCTGGCCGGCGTGGCGCTGGTCGCCGTGATCGCGGTCGCGCTGGTGGTGGTCATGGGCCGCGGAGACCAGGGGAGCACCGCGGCCTCGTCTCCTGTCGCAGCCGGCGGGACCGAGGTCGCCATCCCCGTCGCCGACCTCGCCGGCGGCCAGGCCAGGCACTTCACGTACGACGCCGGCGGGGTCGAGGTGAAGTACTTCGTCATGAAGAGCTCCGACGGTGAGTACCGCGCCGCGTTCGACGCCTGCGACGTCTGCTACGCGAACAAGAAGGGCTACACGCAGCAGGGCGACGTGATGGTCTGCAACAACTGCGGCCAGCGGTTCGACTCGACGCAGATCAACGAAGTCCGCGGCGGCTGCAACCCTTCGCCGATCGAGCGCACCATGGACGGTCAGAACCTGGTGCTCAAGACCACGGACCTGCAGGCCGGCGCCAAGTACTTCCAGTGAGTCACGCCGGCCCTCCGGTCCTGACCTGACCGAGACCGGCCAGATCGGCCAGAGCTCCGCATCGTGAGACTCCACCACGTCGCCCTCGGGAACCTGCGTCGCCGCTGGTCGCGCGCGGCGTTCCTCGTGGCTACCCTCGTGATCGGCGTCGCCACCGTGGTGACGCTGCTCACGATGAGCCGGGCTCTCACCGTGCAGGCCCAGAACGAGCTGGAGACGTACGGCGCCAACATCGTGGTGGCGCCCAGGACGGACGACCTCTCACTGAGCTACGGCGGCGTGGCGCTCGGCGGCGTGCGGCTGCAGGCACGAGAGCTGCGCGAAGCGGACCTCTCGCGCATCAGCACGATCCCCAACAGCAGGAACGTCGCCATCGTCGCGCCCGAGCTGCTCGGGGCGGTCGAGGCGAAGGGCCGTCAGACGCTGCTCCTCGGTGTGCGGCCGGGGGACGAGTTCGAGCTCAAGAAGTGGTGGCGGCTGGACGGGCGGCCGCCGGCGGCCGGCGACGAGCTCGTCGCCGGCTCCTCGGCCGCCCGCCGCCTCGCGCTGCGCAACGGCGACACCGTCGCCCTTGACGGCCGCGACTTCCGGGTGACGGGCGTGCTGGAGCCGACCGGCTCCCAGGACGACGAGCTCCTCATCACCGGTCTCGCCACGGCCCAGCGGCTGCTCGGCAAGCCGGGGAAGATCACCCTGGTGCAGGTGGCGGCTCTCTGCAGCGACTGCCCGGTCGAGGAGATCGCCGTGCAGCTCGGCGACGTCCTGCCCGGCACCACGGTCACGGCCATGCAGCAGGTCACGAAGAACCGCATGCATGCCCTGGACGTCTTCCGCACCTTCAGCTACGTGATCGCCGCCGTCATCATCGCCGTGGAGGCGCTCGTCGTCTTCGTCACGATGATGGGCTCCGTCAACGCGCGGACGCGCGAGATCGGCATCTTCCGCGCGCTCGGCTTCCGGCGCTCTCACGTCACCATGCTCGTGCTGCTGGAGGCCGCGCTGGCCAGCGTGGCGGCCGGCATCCTCGGCTACCTCGTCGGCATGGGTGCGAGCTATCTGGCGCTTCCGTTGTTCGCCGAGGGGCTGCACGTGACCGTGGTCTGGACTCCGCTCCTCGCGGCCGGCGCTGTGCTGCTGGCCGTCGTCGTCGGCTCGCTCGGCTCCCTGTACCCGGCGCTGCACGCCAGCCGCCTCGACCCCACAGTGGCGCTGCGCGCCGTCTGAGGCGGTGATGGGATGACCCTTCGCTCCATAGCCGTGGCCAGCCTCCGCAGGAGGAAGGCCCGCGCGGCGTTCCTCGTCGCGGGCCTTCTCATCGGCGTCGCGACGGTCGTGACCCTGCTGACGCTCGCGCGCTCCATGAGCGGCGACGCCGAGGCCAGCCTCGAGAGCTTCGGCGCCAACATCGTGATCACGCCCAAGGCTCAGGACGTCGCCCTCACGTACGGCGGCATCGACGTCGGCGGCGTGCGGGTGGGCGACCAGGGCCTGACGATGGCCGACCTCGAGCGCGTGCGGGCGATCCCGGCGCGGGAGAGCATCGCCGTCGTCGCGCCGGAGCTGGTCGGTCCGGTGCAGGTCAAGGGCAGCCGGGTGCTGCTCATGGGCGTGGACACCCGGGCTCAGTTCGAGCTCAAGCGCTGGTGGTCCATCGGAGCAGGTCGTCCGCCGGAGAACGGCCGAGAGCTCATCGCCGGAGCACGGGCGGCCGAGGTCCTCGGGCTGCGGATGGGCGACTACGTGCGCATCCGCGGCGAGCGCTTCACCGTCACCGGCACGCTCGCTCCTACGGGCGGACAGGACGACGAGCTGCTCGTCGCCGAGCTGGGCGCCGTCCAGCGCCTGCTGGACCGTCCCGGCGAGCTCACGCTGATCGAGGTGGCCGCTGCCTACTCCGGCGCTCCCGTCGACCGGGTCGTGCAGCAGCTCTCCGCGGCGCTGCCGGGGGCGAAGGTGTCCGCCGTGAGGGAGGCGGTGGCGAGCCGGCTGCACGCCGTGGACCGGTTCAAGGGCTTCAGCCTCGTCATCGTCGGTATCGTGGTCGGCATCGAGATCCTGGTCGTGTTCCTCACCATGATGGGCTCGGTGAGCGAGCGCACGACCGAGATCGGCGTGTTCCGTGCCATCGGGTTCCGGCGGGCACAGATCACGCGGCTCGTGCTGCTGGAGGCCGTGGCGGCCGGCCTCGTCGCCGGCGTGCTCGGCTACGCCGCCGGGATGGCGGCGAGTTACGCCGTCCTGCCGGTGGTCGCCGAGGGTGCGCCGGTCGCATGGGCGCCGCTGCTCGGCCTCGCGGCCGTCGTCACGGCCGCGCTCACCGGCGCCCTCGCCGCCCTCTATCCGGCGCTGCGCGCCGGCAGACTCGATCCCACCGAGGCGCTGCGCGCGCTGTAGCGCAGGGTCGACCGAGGAGATGACATGACCCATGTGACCGCACAGACCGGAGCGGAAGACTCCCTCGCTCCCGTCCTGCCGTCGTCACCGGCGCAGGAGGAGCGGGCCGCGCGGTTCATCGAGGTGCGCGGCCTCGAGAAGACCTTCGCCGGAGACGGGGCCCCTGTGCAGGCGCTGCGCGGGCTCGACCTCGTCGTGCCGGAGGGGTCGTTCCTGGGTGTCATGGGGCAGTCGGGCTCCGGCAAGAGCACGTTCCTCGCCGTGCTCGGGGGGCTCAGTCATCCGAGTGCGGGTGAAGTGAGGGTGGACGGCATCGACCTGTACGGGCTCCCCGGCGAGCGCCTGGCGGACTTCCGCCGCGAGTACCTCGGGTTCGTCTTCCAGTCGTTCAATCTGGTGCCGTATCTGACGGCGCTCGAGAACGTGCTGCTGCCCCTGGCGGTGAAGCGGATGCCGGCAGCCGAGAAGCGGGCCCGCGCCATCGAGGTGCTGGGCCGCGTCGGTCTTGCCGACCGCAGCCGGCACCTGCCCGGCAAGCTCAGCGGCGGCGAGCAGGAGCGCGTGGCCATCGCCCGCGCGCTCGTCAATGACCCGCCGCTGCTCCTCGCAGACGAGCCCACCGGTGCTCTGGACAGCGAGACGACGACCGAGGTCATGGAGCTCTTCGCGGAGCTCCACCGCGAGGGCAACACGATCGTGATGGTGACGCACAACCTGGAGATCCGGCGGTACTTCGACCGCACCGTCGTGCTCAAGGACGGCCGGCTCGAGGGCGGACCGCCGGCCGGCGAGGCCGGCTGACGCCCGCCGCGCCGGCCTACTCCTGCATCGCTGAGAGCGCCATCATGCCTCGCCGCGCATAGTCGACCGCGAGACCCAGGTTGCGGGCCGTCTCCTGCGGCGAATGGAAGCCCATGGAGTTCTCGGCGTTGACGAAGTCGGTGCGCCACTGCGCCTTGCGCTGGAAGTCGCGCGGCGCGGCCAGCTGCTCGTCCGTCGCGCCGCCGGCCTTCGCGGCGGCGATCGCCTCGATGAGGTCGACGGTCGCGGTCTCGGCGGCGTCCAGCAGCTCCTTGGTGCGCCCCTGGATCGTCTCGGCGCGGGCGACGGTCTCCTCCTCGTCGTAGGGATGGCAGCCGCCGCAGGCGAGGCGTGAGTTGAGCAGCGGGCTGCGCACGTGGTGGTCGCTGACCTTGGTCGCGCCCTCGCGCGTGTACGGCATGTGGCAGTCGGCGCAGGCGACACCCGAGCGGGCGTGCACGCCGGTGTTCCAGGTCTCGAACTCGGGGTGCTGCGCCTTGAGCACCCCGGCGCCGCTCTGCGCGTGCTCCCAGTCGGACCAGCCGACCTCGTCGTAGTAGGCCTCGATGTCCTCGCTGTGGACGCCCTCGTGCCACGGGTACGTGAGCAGCTTCTGCTCGCCCTTGAAGTAGTACTCCACGTGGCACTGGCCGCAGACGAAGGCGCGCATCTCCTGGCGTGAGGCCTCCGCATTGGGGTCGTACGGCTCGCCGCGGTCGCCCTCGCGCCACCGCTCGATACTGGGCAGGTGGGGGAGGGCCTCGTCCGACTCGGCGAGCCGCCGGATGCCGTTCAGGAAGCCGGGCCGCGTGACGCGCAGGTCCATGGTCTGCGGGTCGTGGCAGTCGATGCAGGCCACCGGATGGTCCACGAGTTCGGTGGCCTCGAGGTACGGCATCGCGTTGACGATCTCGAACCCCTTCTGCACGGCGGCCTGTCGCGTCGGGTCGGTCAGGGGCTTGTCGTCGGCCGGCGTCGCGCCTGCAGCGACGCCGGCTTCGTAGTAGGCCAGGGTCACGGCGCCGTGGCAGTGCAGGCAGGCGCCGGGCTGCTCCTTCTCGGTCACACGCCTGGTCTCACGCTGGTCGCTCAGGCTGTAGAAGTGCCCCCGCTCCTCGTCGTACTGGATCGCGAAGGCGTAGCCGTCGAAGATCGTGCGCAGGCGCGGGTCGTCGTCCAGCTTGCTGAAGGCTTCACTGCCGCCGTAGCGCGTGCGCTCGGTGTCCACGGTGCGCAGATAGCCGTCGTACTGCCGGGGGAAGTTGCGGCCCCAGAGCGCCGGGTCGATGGTGTCCTCCGTGAGCTCCTCGATCTCGAAGTAGGCGCGCTCGCCCTCCGCCCTGCGCTCGACGACGTTCTGTCCGAGCGCCATGACGCCGGCGGTGGCCAGAGCCACGACGATGATGGTCGCCACGTAGAACCACGGGGTGTGGAGCAGGCGGCTCAGGGTCTGCTTCATGGGGCTCCTCCTAGCGGCTGGGGCCGTGGCCCACGTCGCGGTGACAGTGCGTGCACGCCGGACCTTCCTCGTCGCTGCCGTAGTGGCCGCTGATGTCGGCGACCAGCTCCCGATGACAGGTCCTGCAGTTGTGTTCCAGCACGGCGGCGTTGACGGGCTTGATGCGGATGGGTTCGTCGAAGTCCTGCAACGTGAAGGCGGACGAGTGGTGCCAGCCGTTGCGCGCCTTGGCCACGTACTTGGAGAGCAGCGCGTGGGGCACGTGGCAGTCGTTGCACGTGGCCACGTCCTTGTGCGGGCCCTTGATCCAGCCGTCGTACTGCTCGTTCATGATGTGGCAGTTGACGCAGGCGGCGGGGTCGCTGCTGAGGTAGGAGAGCCCCTCGGCGTAGGCGAACGTGAACACCCCGGCGCCGAGGAGGACGCCGACGAGCACTGCGAGGACGAGCGCCAGGACCCGCGGAGCGCGGCGAGGCGCTCGTCCGGCATCTGTGCGTGTATCTTCCCCCATGCTCCTCCGCGCAGGCGGCCGGTCCGGTCCCCGCGCTGGTCACGCCGGTCCCCCGGTCGCCGCGCTCGTCCCCTGCCGCTCGACGTGCCCATAGTCCCTCGCTACTCGACCGGGGTCAACAGTGTGGTGGTGCGAGCGGGGCGGAGGGGCGGCCCGACGGAGGGAGGGCCGTCGTCGACAGGGGGCCGCGTCGACGTGTGCAGGCGGCGCGATAGACTCGCGCGCCGTGAGCACTCGGCATCCTGCAGTCCACCACGGCGCGCGTGGTCACGTGCGCCGCCCCCGGGCCCGACGGTCGTTGCGGACCGTGCTGGTCGCCGTGGGGGCGGTGCTCGCTCTCGTGCCGGCGTTCGCGACGCTCGCGCCGTCTGCTGCCGCCGACGAGCGCGTCGGGGAGTGGCGGCACGCGTGGGAGGTCGTCCGTCTGGTGCAGGAGCGTCCTCCGCGGGGGACGCTGGTCTTCTGCTTCGGCGATTCGACCGCGCGCGAGTCCACGGTGCGCGACTCGCGCTGGACGCGCCAGCTGCGGCGGCGGGCCGCGGCAGCCGGCAAGACCACGGCCGTCGTCGCGTTCACCATGGCCAGCCACAGCCAGACGTTCCGCATGGACCGGCAACTCGTGGCTGCCATGCCGGGGAGAGAAGCCGGGAGGCCGCCCGGCATCGCGCTGGTCGGCGTCGGGCTCAGCAGGTTCATCGGCCGGCCGGTGCGCCAGCGGCCGGCGGCGATGGAGCCGCTGACCTCCGGCCAGGCGGCCATCGTCCACCCCTGGTCGCAGCACCTGTACGCCGGCCGGCCGCCGCTGCCCCTGGCCCACAAGCGCGGGCTCGTGCCGCGCTGGATGGACCGGCGCTGGGCCGGCTTCCGCCGCTGGCGCCGGGCCAACCTGCGCGCCGTGGCGAAGCTGCTCGTCCTCTGCAAGGACCGGGGGCTGCTCCCGGTGCTCGTCGAGTTGCCCCTTGACGTCCGCCTCGTGCGCCATGGGCTGGACAGGCCCAGGCGCAGCTACCGCGCCGGCCTGCGCAGACTGGCCGCGCGCTACGGCGTGCCCTATCTCTCGCTCCAGAGGCCGACCCCGCTGCCGACGTCGTTCTACTGGGACCTCATGCACCTCCTGCCGCCGGGGACGCGCGTCTGGCAGTCGCGTCTCAGCGACGCGGTGGTCGAGCTGCTCCCCAAGGACGATGCGGTCGGCATCGGAGCCGCTACGGTCGCCGCGCGGCGGCGACCGTAGCGGCTCCGTCCTCGCCTCTCGCCGACCCCACGACTCCCGCGAGACGGTCTGACGCGTCGCCGCGTCGCGAGCAGGGAAGAGTCGGGCCATGGACGCCACGCGCATCCTCCGTACGTACTACGGCATCGCCGCGACGACCACGCTGGCGCAGTCCCTCATCTGGGGCGTCAACACGCTGTTCCTGCTGTCCGTTGGCCTCGACATCTTCCAGGTGATGCTCGTCAACGCCGCTTACACGGTGACGCAGGTCATCTTCGAGGTGCCGACGGGAGTGGTGGCCGACACGCTCGGGCGACGCTCGTCGTACCTCATCGCCGTCGGCATCATCCTGGTCTCGACGCTGCTCTACGTCGGCTTCGGCTTGGCGGGGTACGGCGTGTGGCCCTTCGCTGCGGCCTCCTCGCTGCTCGGCATCGGCTACACCTTCTACACGGGCGCCGTCGACGCATGGATGGTGGATGCGCTGCACTCGGTGGGGTACGAGGGACGTCTCGAGCCCGTGTTCGCCCGCTACGGGATCGTGTTCGGTGTGTTCATGCTGGTCGGGACGACGTTCGGAGGGTTCCTCGGGCAGCTGGACCTCTGGGTGCCCTATGTCGTGCGGGCTGTGGTACTGGTGCCCGCCTTCCTGCTCGGGCTGCTCGTGATGCGCGACCTCGGGTTCGTGGCGCGGCCGCTCACGGTCCGCACGTTCGGCACGGAGACGAGGCGCATTGCCCGGGCCGGCGTCGTCTACGGACTGAACGACCGGGCGGTGCGGTTCATCATGTTCGCCTCGCTCGTGCAGGGCGTGTTCTTCATGTACGGCTTCTACTCGTGGCAGAAGTACTTCCTCGACCTGCTCGGCCAGGATCTCGTGTGGGTGACGGGCGTGATCGCCGCCCTCGTCGGCGTCACCCAGATCGTCGGCAACGCGCTGGTGGGGAGGATCGTCGCCTGGGTGCCGGACCGCGGCCTCATCCTCATGGTCGCCAGCGGGGTGACGACGGCGAGCATCGTCGGCGCCGCGCTGGTGCAGCAGTTCTGGGTCGCGGTGCCGCTCTACCTCGTCTCGACGATCGCCTTCGGCATCACCCTGCCGGTCAAGCAGGGGTGGCTCAACGCGCGCATCCCGTCGCAGCAGCGCGCGACGATCATCTCGCTGGACGCGCTGTTCGGCGACGGCGGGTCCTCCGTGGGCCAGGTCGGGCTCGGCTGGCTCTCCCAGGCCGTGTCGATCCCGTTCGCCTGGCTCGTCGGTGGCGCCACCCAGGTGCTGGCGGTGCCGCTGCTGGGCGTGGCGCGGCGGGCGGAGCGGGCGCAGCCGGCGGAGCCCGCCGGGATCGGGGAGGAGCCCGGCCTGGAGGTGGAGTCGGCGGGCTGCTTCGGCCCGGAGCCGACCGGTCAGTGCGTGCCGGGCGACGCGCCGGCGTCGGCAGGCGGCGCGGACCGCGCCGCCTGAGCGGACGCCGCCCGGCATCGCTGAGTGGTTTCGTGTGTGCGGCCACACGAAATAGGGGAACGCTCGCTGTGACACCGGACAAGGGAGCCGCACATGAGCACGTACGACATCGCGATCGTCGGCGGCGGGCCGGCGGGTCTGGCGACCGCCATGTTCGCCGGCCTGCGCGGCCTCGGCGCCGTCGTCTACGAGGCCGAGGCCTTCGGTGGCCAGCTCATCCATCTGTATCCGACCAAGCCGGTCAGCAACTTCCCGACGCAGCCGGCGCTTCCGTCACGGGAGCTGGCGCTCCGCTTGGCCGACCAGGCGGAGCAGTTCGGTGCCGAACTGCGAGAGGGGCGCGCCGTGGAGGACGTGACGCCGTATGAAGGCGGCTTCAAGATCCGCGGTTCGCTGCGCCGGGACGACGCGAAAACACTCGTCCTGGCTCTCGGTCTGGGGCGCTTCACCCCCCGGCGGCTGGGGATCGACGACGAGGACAGGTTCGTCGGCAAGGGTCTCGCCTACCGGCTGCCGCCTCTCGAGGACATACGCGCGAAGCGTGCGATCGTCATCGGCGGCGGCGACACGGCGCTCGACACCGCGCTCTCGCTGAGCGAGGTCGCCGAGGTCACGGTCGTCCGCCGGCGCGACGAGTTCAGGGCCTTCGCGCACACGCAGGACCGGTTCGCGGAGGCCGGCATCGAGGTGGTCAGCAACGGCGAGGTCGTGGGCCTCAGGGGCGAGGAGCACCTGGAGAGCGTCGTCGTCGCCCGCCCCGACGAATCCACGGTGGAGTTGCCGGCCGATCTCGCCCTGGTGAGCATCGGCCAGGTGCCCGATCTCTCCGGGTTCGCGCGCTGGGGGCTTGGGCTGAGCGGCGCCAAGATCGAGGTCGACAGCGCCATGGAGACCAACGTGCCCGGGGTGTACGCGGTCGGTGACTTCGCGACGTACCCGGGCAAGGTAGGATGATCGCGACCGCCGTGGCCGAAGGCTCGACGGCGGCAGCGGCGGCGCAGCGGTATCTCTCCGCCGCCTGACCTGTGCGGCGGGCCGGCCGGGGCGCTTCTCGCCTCGTCCGGTCAGGTCGCCGCGCGGCGTCCAGGACTCGCGCGCCGACCATCAGGACTCGCGCGCCGACCATCAGGACTCGCGCGCCGGCGTGATACAGTGCGGCGCATGGGCACGGACGCCGGACCGCGCGGGGCCGCCGCAGGGACGCCGGGTCCTCCTCTGGAGGCCGGCACCGGGCAGGAGCCCGTCCCCGCGGCCCCTCAGCCCGATCCGGCCGCGACGCCTGCTCCAGCCGAGACGTCGGCCCCGGACGCGACGCCCGCCTCTCCCAAAGCTCGAAACTGGGCCTTGGCCGCCGTCGCCCGGGGCTTCGCCCTCTTCATCGGCGGCTTCACCCTGGCGAGCGTGGTGGGGTCGCTGCGCCACGCGCAGGCCGACTTCACCATCTGGTGGGTGGCCGTGCCGGTCGTCGGTCGCCTGGCCGGCGAGGTGGTGCTCGCCGTGCTCGCCGCGGCGCTGCTCGGCTACGCCGTCGTGCCGCGGATGCGCCCGTGGCGGCGCTGGCCCACCCTTGCTCTCGTCCTGGCCTTCGCCGCCGTCACGGCCTGGAACGGCGCGGAGTTCTACCGGGTATGGCGGGACGGGCTCGTGGAGCCTGGCGTGCCCGTCCCGCTGTCATTCGTCGTCTGCGCCGTCCTCGCGTTCGTGGCGTGGGCCGCGCTGCGGCCGCCGGCGCAGCCGCGCCGGCGGCTCCTCGCGGCCGCCGTGCTCGTCGTGACCGCGTCGGCCTGCGTCCTCGCCTTCCCCGTCGCCCAGGTGTTCTTCTTCGGCAACTCCGACTACCGGCGCGCCGCGGACGCCGTGGTCGTCTTCGGGGCCCAGGTGCACGGCGACGGGCATCTGTCGACGTCCCTCAGGGACCGCATGACCACCGCCGTGGACCTGTACCGTGACGGCCTCGTCGACCACCTGGTCGTCTCCGGCGGTGTGGGGGACAGCGGCTTCAACGAGGCCATGGTGATGAGGGATGTGGCTATCGAGGAGGGGGTCCCCGCCGAGCGCATCGTCGTCGACTCGGCCGGCGTGAACACCGATGCGACGGTGCGCAACACGATGCCGTTCTTCGGCGGCGAGGGCTGGACGACGGTCCTCGCCGTGAGCCAGTTCTACCACCTGCCGCGCATCAAGCTGGCGTACCAGCGCGCGGGATGGGACGTGCTCACCGTCCCTGCGGGCACGTCCTCGCCGATCCCGCAGACGCCGACGTTCGTGGCGCGCGAGATCCCGGCGTTCTGGCTGTACTACCTGAGGGCCGTCGTCCGCTGAGCCGCGGCCGGAGGCGACCGCTCCCGGCTACTTGACCAGCTTCCAGGTGGCCGAGGCGGGCACCGAGCCTTTCACCGGCGTGCAGACGAAGCGCACCGGCGGCGACTGTCCCACGGAGAAGGCGAGCGTCGTCGTCACGGTCTCTCCGGGCGGGAGTGCGGCGCCCAGAAGGTCGCCTCCGGCGAGCTGGGCGATCGTCAGGCTGTCGTCCTCTGCGATCAACAAGAAGGACTCGGCCTTGGCGAATGGCAGCGAGACCTCGGCCTTCGACGCTCCCTCGGGTCTCACGCTGAGCTCCAGACTCACGAGGCGTTCGCCGGGATCGGCGGTCGCTCCTGCCGGCGCGTCGCCCGGGTCCGCGTACCCGTCCACGGTCACGCGGACCACGGCGCCCTCGGGCGTCTCGAACCGCACGGTGTCGCCCAACCCGACGAGCGGCGGCTTGGTGGCGACCGGGCGGGGCGAATTCGTCGCGTCCGGCGAGGCGGCGACGTCGGCGGCCGCCGTCGCCCGAGGCGAGGCCGTCTCCGCGCCGCCGCCGGCAGTCTCGTCGCCGCCGCAGCCATGGACGAGCAGCACGATCGCCACGATGACGGCGGCCAGGACGGCTGCAGCGACGGCGAGGCGGATGTGCCCCTTGCGGCGCCGCCGGCGCCGCGCTTCGGCTCGGTCCACGGTGGTCCTCTCGGGTCGGGTGTCCCGATTGTACCGCGACGCCGCCTGACGGCCCTCGGGGCGGCGCGGGCGGCGCCTCCGAGTGGCCGGGCGCCGCCGTCCGCCGGCCGGCCCCGTACGCCGGTAGGGGCGGGCCCTGAGGCCCGCCCCTACCGGCGTTCAGCTGGTAGCCGTGCTCAGCCTAGCGCAGCAGGCAACCCTGCGCCTGCTGGTACTCCTGCCACTCGGCCTCGCTGGGCTCGCCGCACTTCTTGAGCAGCTTCTCCCACTCGTGATCCACCCAGGCCTCGAGGTTGAGCAAGGTCTCCTCGTTGCCGGGCTTGAAGAGGTGCGCGAACCGCCCCTGCTTCTTGAGCCACGGGATGAGCGGCTTCTTGTAGCGCGGCCGGTACGTGAGCCGGTACTCACCGTCCACGACCTCGAAGAGCGGCCAGTAGCAGGTCTCCACGGCCTCGCGGGCGAGGGCGACGGTCTCCGCGCCGTCCGCGCGCCAGCCGCGGGGGCAGGGCGCCAGGACGTTGATGAACGTGGCGCCCGGCGTGTCCAGCGCCTTGGCCGACTTGCGGACGAGGTCTCGCGGGTCGTGCGGCGAGGCCTGGGCCACGTAGCCGAGCTCGTGGGCGATCATGATGTCGGTGAGGTTCTTGCGGTGCTGGAGCTTGCCGGCCTCGGCCTTGCCGACCGGGCTGGTCGTTGTCCAGGCGCCCACCGGCGTGGCGCCGGAGCGCTGGAACCCGGTGTTCATGTAGGCGCCGTTGTCGTAGCAGACGTAGAGCATCTGGTGGCCGCGCTCCATGGCGCCGGAGAGCGACTGCAGGCCGATGTCGTAGGTGCCGCCGTCGCCGCCGAAGGCGACGAACT